>JAOXRV010000032.1 GCA_025800435.1 Cellvibrionaceae bacterium
GGTTCTGACCATGCATGCCTTTGAGAATGTTGAGGAAGCCATCGCGCTGGCCAATGACACGATATATGGGCTGGCAGCCAGTGTCTGGTCAAAAAATATCGATAAGGCGCTACAAGCCTCCCGTCGCATTCAGGCAGGCCGAATGTGGATCAATTGCACCCTTGCCGGTGGCCCGGAACTGCCTATTGGCGGCTTCAAACAATCCGGATGGGGCCGAGAAACCGGCATCTACGGCGTCGAGGAATATACCCAGATCAAATCCACCCACATCGAGCTGGGTGATCGGGACCACTGGTTAGCATAAGAGGCGATTATGGCTGAAACAGGATATGATTATGTAATTGTTGGGGGTGGTTCATCAGGGTGTGTTTTAGCCAACAGATTGTCTGCCAACCCGGATATATCGGTGCTTTTGCTCGAAGCAGGGGGCAAGGATAACCATCCCTATATCCATATGCCCGTTGGGTTTGCCAAATTGACAGCAGGCCCCATCACCTGGGGTTTTAGCACCGTGCCCCAAAAGCATGCCAACAATCGCGAG
>JAOXRV010000691.1 GCA_025800435.1 Cellvibrionaceae bacterium
ACCCGGCAGCGCATCATGGTGCGCGAAGTATTGGCTGTCGGCAAAGGTTGCGCGCAAGATATTGCCCGTTACCTTGTGCTCAATCGAGCGGTGGAACTTGTTCGTCAAGTTGGCGGGCGTAAAGTGCACCCGGCCATCTACGGTATCTGCACTGGGCGATACGGTGGCCGCGTTGGCCGTCCACATGCTCGAAGCTGAGCAACAGGCTGCCAGCACACGCGGTGCTTGACGTGCGGCTTGTGCCAGCACATCCGCATCGCTACCTGAAAACCCTAAGCGGCGCAGAGTATGAATATCAGGGCGCTCTTGAGGTGCCAACACGCCTTGCAACATCCCCATATCGTGGAGTGCTTTCATCTTCGCCAAGCCCTGCAAGGCCGCTTGTTTAGGGCTAGACAGTTGGGCGCTATTTTGTGTTGAGGCAACGTTGCCAAACGACAAGCCCGCGTAGTTGTGCGTCGGGCCAACTAAGCCATCAAAGTTTGCTTCTACTGCATGTGTCATGGCGCACCTCAGTCTATTTTAAGTCCTGGTGATAACGTCGCTGGCAGAGCGAGCGCGTCTGCTTCGATACCGGCTACAGGGTAAGCACAGTAGTCGGCTGCATAGTAAGCACTCGCGCGGTGGTTACCACTGGCGCCAATGCCGCCAAAGGGCGCTGCGCTGCTGGCTCCGGTCAGTTGCTTGTTCCAGTTCACAATACCGGCACGGATACGGCGATAGAAACGCTGATAGGTGGCTTCGTCGTCGCTGAAGATACCGGCGGATAGGCCGTAGGAGGTGGCGTTTGCTTGAGCGATAGCGGTATCGAAGTCGCTGTAGCGAATCACCTGTAGCAATGGACCGAAGTACTCCTCATCCGGCAGTTCTGCGATAGCGGTAACATCAATTAAGCCCGGCGATACTAAGCCAGTACCCGCTTTAAGCTTGGTCAGCTCAACAAGCGATTGAGCACCCAGTTCGCGAAGCGATTCTTGTGCTGCAACCATACCATCAGCGGCTGCTTCAGAGATTAAACTCCCCATAAAGGGTGCCGGCTCTGCGAATGCGTCACCCACCTCAATCTGGCTCACGGCGCTTGTGAGTTGCTCAAGGAAGCGGTCACCCCATTCCGTTGCTGGAACAAAGAGGCGGCGTGCACATGTGCAGCGTTGGCCGGAGGTGATGTAAGCCGACTGAATCGTCTCGTGTACAGCCGCTTTTACGTCTGCGACTTCGTCGATGATCAGTGGGTTGTTGCCGCCCATCTCAAGAGCCAGAATCTTACCGGGGTGACCTGCGAACTGTTCGTGCAGGATGTGGCCCGTGCGGGAGCTACCGGTAAAGAACAAGCCATCAATACCCGCATGTTGCGCCAGCGCGATACCGGTCTCTTTCTCGCCCTGAACGAGGTTCAGCACGCCTGCCG
This sequence comes from Cellvibrionaceae bacterium, assembly GCA_025800435.1. GTDB lineage: Bacteria > Pseudomonadota > Gammaproteobacteria > Pseudomonadales > Cellvibrionaceae > Pseudoteredinibacter. The sequence goes on from JAOXRV010000691.1 coordinate 1,409, forward strand.
GTAGACCCGATTTATCCCACAATTGCACCATCAATTGAGCCACATGAGGCGTTAGCTCACTGGGCTTTAACACCACGGTGTTTCCTGCGAGCAGCGCTGGAACGATATGGCCATTAGGTAAATGCCCCGGGAAGTTATATGGGCCAAACACGGCAACTACACCGTGGGGTTTGTGGCGTAGTACTGCTTTCGCGCCGGGCATATCGCTTTCACGCTCGCCGGTACGCTCGGTTGCGGCTTTAATCGAGATATCGATTTTGCCCGCCATGGCCGCCGCTTCAGTCAATGTTTCCCAATACGGCTTACCGGTTTCAGCGGCAATCGTTTTTGCGATCAGCTCTTTATTGGCTTTTAGCTCGTCCGCATAGCGTTGTACCTGCTCGCAGCGTTCGGCAAAGCTCAGGTCTGCCCATGCGGTGAACGCGTCACGCGCGGCTTGAATGGCTTGGTCAACCTGAGCGGGGCTGGCCGCATGACCTTGCCATACTGCCTCGCCCGTGGCTGGGTTGATTGAGCTAAACGCGGCGCCGGCACCTTGTTCCCATTGGCCGTTGATAAAAAGTGATGATGTCATGATTAGAATCTCCTTCCAGAGGACAGCGGTACAATACGTACGGTGGTGCCTTCGGTTACATTTAGGGCGCTAGCGACAGCAGGTGTGACGCTGATAAGGTTGTTGCTGACGCGCGTCAGGGGAGCCATGGTGCAGCGGAAGCTAGCAAAATCCGTGGTACTCACGAGGTACAGCTCACCTTCGGGTTCAGCGCTATCGATATGAACTTTGACGTACTGGCTCTCTTGAACGGCACGAATATCGTTGACCCGCGCTTCCAGCGTTGGGCCACCATCGAAAATATCGATATAGCCGGTGTAGCGCATCCCTTCGTTTTCCAGCAAACGTCGTGCGGGTGTAGTGTTTTCGTGCGTTTTGCCAATCGCCTCTTGCGCCTCTTTAGGGAGCAAGTTTGTGTAGATGGTGTTCTTTGGCATCAGCTCCGCAATAAAGATCTTATCCATGGAGGAGAGCTGATCGGCTTGGGCAAAATCGATCGAGAAAAAGTGGCGGCCCAAACCCTCCCAAAATGGCGAAACACTGTCTTTCGAGTAACCGCGCATTTCGGCGATAACGTGCTCGCTGAAACGCTGCGGGAACTCCGCCATAAACATAAAGCGCGATTTAGACAGCAACGAGCCGTGCTTGCTGTGCCGTGCTTCGGGCAGCAAAAACAGGGTGCACAACTCAGAGTAGCCGGTGTGGTCATTGGTGATCGTTAGCGTGCTGATCTGGTTATAGACGCTTAGCTCCCGTGATGCGTGGACAAGTGTCCCCACACGGTAGTTGTACCAAGGGTCAGAGAGGCCAACTGCAGATTCAATACCGCAGATACCAACCACATCACCGGTATCCGTATCTTCCATGACAAACAGGTATAGGGCTTCCTCTAGCGGAGTTGCGGCATCAAAAGCGGCTAATCCTGCTTCGAGTTTCGCTGCAACCTGCTCATCGTTATCCTGCAAAGAGA
>JAOXRV010000043.1 GCA_025800435.1 Cellvibrionaceae bacterium
GCCGGGAGTTGCTTTTTGGGGACGCATAAACCCGTCCCTGGGGCTCTCGTCCGCCATCCTTGGCTCCCAAGCCCCCAGAACCTAGTCGCCACTATAGGGCTCTTTATCGTACACAGTTGTAGAAACTGCGGGTATAGTTAAATTTGTTCGAGCCTCAGCCTTATTCGATTGGAAATCGATAACTTATCGAAAGCTCTACAATACTGGCAAAGGCTGGATTGCTGCACTAACTAGAGCCTTGTGTCGGGAGTTGCTTTTTGGGGCTTGGGAGCCAAGGATGGCGGACGAGAGCCCCAGGGACGGGTTTATGCGTCCCCAAAAAGCAACTCCCGGCACAAGGCTCGGCCTCGAAGCTGCTTTGATGAGTTAGCTAACCCCACCTTTTATGGTTGGGGCTTTTTACGTTAAAAAGCTTACTATGAATGATTCCGAACTGATTCAACAAGTGACTTCCTTGGTAGAGAAGTTATTAAAATATAATCACGAATATTATGTGCTGGATAGCCCGAGCATTCCAGACGCTGAATACGATCGATTGTTTCGACAATTACAGGCGATTGAAGCTGAGCACCCGGCATTGATTCAAGCGGATTCCCCAACTCAACGGGTGGGTGGCATTGCCTTGGATAGCTTTAGCCAAGTGCAACACGAAGTGCCCATGCTGTCATTGGATAATGCCTTCGATGAAGAGGAGATGCGGGATTTTAACCGGCGGGTGCAAGAGCGCTTAAAAACCACGGCGGCGATCGAGTACGGTTGTGAGCCCAAGCTCGACGGTATTGCGGTTAGCTTACTGTATCGAGATGGGGTGCTGGTGCGCGGTGCCACCCGCGGCGATGGCAGCACCGGGGAAGATATTACCCAGAATGTTAAAACCATCGGTTCTATTCCGCTGCGCTTGCAGGGGCATGACTTTCCTGAAGTACTTGAAGTGCGCGGTGAAATTTATATGCCCAAGGCGGGCTTTGCCAAGCTCAATCAGCAGGCCGCCGAGCGGGGCGAGAAGACCTTTGCCAACCCCCGCAATGCCGCCGCTGGCAGCTTGCGTCAGTTGGATTCAAAAATTACCGCAACCCGACCGCTGCAGATGTGTGCCTATGGGGTAGGGCATATTGTACTGGGCCAGGGCAAAGCGCTGCCCGACACTCACACCGGTATTTTACAGCAGCTACAGGCCTGGGGTTTTTTAATTAATGCCGAAATGGCGGTGGCCAACGATATCGAAGCCTGTATCGATTACTACCAGAAGCTTGGCACTAAGCGCGACGATTTGGCCTACGATATCGACGGTATTGTATTTAAAGTTAACGCCACCGAGTTGCAGCAGCGCCTGGGCTTTGTCTCGCGCGCGCCGCGTTGGGCCATCGCCTATAAGTTTCCCGCCCAAGAAGAGCTAACGGTATTGCAAGAGGTGGAGTTTCAGGTGGGCCGTACCGGCGCCGTTACCCCAGTGGCGCGGCTTAAGCCGGTATTTGTCGGTGGTGTTACCGTGTCCAATGCCACCTTGCACAACCGCGATGAGGTCGAGCGCCTGGGGGTAATGGTGGGCGATACGGTGATTATTCGCCGCGCCGGTGATGTGATTCCCCAGGTGGTGGCGGTTGTGCCCGAGCGCCGCCCAGAGGATGCCAAGGCGATTGAATTTCCAAGCCAGTGCCCGGTATGCCAATCGCCGGTGGTGGTGGAAGAAGGCGAGGTGGTGGCGCGCTGCTCTGGTGGTTTAATTTGCGGCGCCCAGCGCAAGGAGGCAATTAAACACTTTGTCTCGCGCAAAGCGCTGGATGTAGACGGCCTGGGCGATAAACTGGTCGAGCAGTTGGTCGAGCAGGGCCTGGTTGAGTCGATTGCCGATTTATTTCAGTTGCAACACCAGCAGGTGGCGGGGCTGGAGCGCATGGGCGATAAGTCGGCCAGCAATTTATTGGCGGCACTGGAGGCCAGCAAAAGCACCAGTCTGCCCAAGTTTTTATTTGCCCTGGGCATTCGCCAAGTGGGCGAAGCCACTGCCCGCAATTTGGCCCAACACTTTGGCAAGCTAGAAGCCATTGTCGCCGCCGATGAAGAAGCTCTGGTCGAGGTGGCGGATGTGGGCCCGATTATGGCCGGGTTTATCCGCAGTTTTTTTGCCGATCAGCGCAACCTGGATCAAATTACCCGCTTGTGCGAGGCCGGACTTAACTGGCCCGATATCCAAGTAAAAGCCCAGCATCAACTGCCACTGGCCGGGCAAACCTATGTGTTAACAGGCACCTTAGAGACCCTGTCTCGCAATGATGCCAAGGCTGCGCTACAAGAGCTGGGTGCCAAAGTGGCGGGCAGTGTCTCGGCTAAAACCAGTGTGCTGGTAGCCGGCCCCGGTGCCGGCTCCAAACTGAAAAAGGCCCAGGACCTAGAGATTGAAATCATGGATGAAGAAGGGCTGCAGGCGCTATTAGCAAAATACTGAGGAGGCGGGGATGACTAAACACAATCTGCGGCGCTTGGCGTTGGTCGTCACGCTATTTGCGCTGGTGGCCTGCAGCAGCGGCCCGCCCACCAAGCCCAATAATATCTGTGCGGT
>JAOXRV010000047.1 GCA_025800435.1 Cellvibrionaceae bacterium
CACCAGTCCAGCAGCTTTGCCCGGCGTCAGCAGCTGGACGAGCAGGGTTTACACCTGAGCTACCCGAAGCAGCGCAAGGTGGTAGACTCCAGCCGCTGGCCCTGGCGCGCAGTGGGGCAAATCAACGTCGGTGCCAATCGTTTTTGCAGCGGTGTATTGGTTGGCCCGGATCAGGTGCTAACGGTGGCCCACTGCATTTGGGATAAAAATGCTAAGCGCTGGCACAAGCCGGCCAATATCCATTTTGTGGCGGGTTATTCACGTGGCAACTACCAGGCCTATAGTCGCATAAAACAGGTACAGGCCAGCGGCGGCTTTCATTCCAGCAAAGAGGTAGACCTGAGCACGGTGCACCGCGACTGGGCCTTATTGCGCCTGGAAAAACCCATTGGCGGCAGTATTGGCTTCTTGCCCATGATCAGCAACCCCAGGCAGATAGCTAAGGGCGCCACACTGGCACTGGCGGGCTATCGCCAGGATCGCTCCGAGGTACTAACGGTTGAGCGTGATTGTAAGCTACTGGCCCACAATCAACATCAAGGTGTATTCGATCACAGCTGCAAAGTGCGCGAAGGCGATTCCGGCGGCCCCTTGCTGAGCAAGCAGGGCGATACATGGCAGGTGATGGGTATCCAATCGCTGGAGGCACGCAGCAAAAATAGAGTCTGGGGTATCGCATTAACGGCCAATAGCCAAACCATGATGCCTTAGCCGAGGTTTGTCATCGCCGCCCATCTACATCCAACTGGTTTTCACGCCCCAAGGCAGAGCTTAGTGTTTTTTCTGCCGCTGTCGCTGGGGTTTACGGGCCTGGCGGCGGGCTTCATCCTTGGCGGCTTTTGCCATTTTTAGTCGCTCTACCTCGGCCAGTTCTGTGGCCAACATAGCCGGGGTTTCCAGGGTAATCGGGCCCAGCTGGCCAGCGCGCAGTTCTTTAATCAATAACTCGGAAACCTTGTGTAAATCTACCTGACCGCCGCCGCGCACACAGGCCCGGCGCTTGCCAATCGCTTCGAGGTTTTCAATTTCTGTATTTAAAATCTGCTCCAGTTGGTAACGCTCTAGCAAGCGCTCGGGGTAGGCCTGGGCTAAATAGGCAACGGCGTAAAAGGCGATATCCTCATATTCCATAGCGGTATCTTTAATGGCACCGGAAACACCAAGGCGGTAGCCAGAGTGTTCATTCTCCACTTTGGGCCAGAGCATACCCGGCGTATCCCACAGCATAATGCCGTTGCGTAAATTGATTTTTTGTTGGCCTTTAGTCACCGCCGGCTCATTGCCCACCTTGGCAATCGCGCGCCCGGCCAGAGTGTTGATTAAGGTAGACTTGCCGACATTGGGAATGCCCAAAATCATCGCATTAATGGTTTTAAAGGCATTGCTATCGGGTAGCATTTTACGGCATAAATCGGGCAGTATGCGCGCTTTGCTGGGGTTGTCGGTACTGATTGCCAGGGTTTTTACCCCTTGCTGCTCATCAAAAAATCGCTGCCACTGTTCGGTCAGAACCGGGTCGGCTAAATCGGTTTTAGTCAGCACTTTAATGCAAGGCTTATCGCCGCGCAGTTCGGTAATCAGCGGGTTCTGGCTGGAGTAGGGCAGGCGCGCATCCAGTACCTCAATATAGAGGTCAATCTGCTTGGCCGCCTCGCGCACCTGTTTTTGGGCCTTGTGCATATGGCCCGGATACCAGTGAATTGCCATTGCTGTTTTTACCTTATCGCTCGGCTGGAATCATTACTCGGCCTGTGGTTTGAAGCCCGGGTTATTGAGGATAGGCTGGCGCAATTTGTGAAAATGGCGCGGCGCGATATATTGGATAAGCTCTTTGCCGTCTTCACTGAGGACGATATCCAAACCTTTTTCAGGGTAGAAAAAGTGGATGAGCTGCTCCGATTTTAACACCTCGGGCGCCTTACCAAAGCGGCCCTCAATAATATCTTCATCCAGGTTGATGGCGGGAATAAAACTAATGCCGGAGATAGGCGCCTGCCGGGCTATCACCCAATCGGCTTCGGTGGGGAAGAGCTTGCGCGCACCGCTGGCCATATAGTCGCCTTGTTCTAAGTTTTGAATCATTTGTGCCATTTGGGTGGGTGTTATATCCACCAGCAACACCAGCTTGCCGCTCAGTGGCCCGGCTTTGTAGTGGCTGGCGTATAGCTCCATGCTGGCTTTATTTTGCTGATCGATAATAATCGCCGATTCGGTATCGGACCCGAGCAATTGCTGGGCTTGCTCCAGAGTGGTGTGGCCCAGACGAATATCGAATACTTGGCTGCTGCCATCTTCAAAGGTCTCAATCTGCCAGGGTAGGCCAGTAATCACACGCTCTGGCCCATCGTCGGCTGAGCCACCACAAGCGCTCAAGCCAAGCACTAGCGTAAGCATGGAGGCCTGTTTAAATATTGAGCGCCCAGGGGTTTTAGGGGTGTCGCACAGCTGACGAAGAAAAGACAAAATCATGGTAGACTCACAGCCCAATTAGAAAGTGGGGCGATTATAGCAAAGCCCCAAGCCGATGCCTAAAGGTGCACTGAGCTGTCTTGGCATAACTCGGTAACACGCGCGTCTTATAAGTGGAAACTATGAAAGCCATCATTAGCAAGGCCCTCAGTGACGATTACTCCCAGCTGGAACTGATTGATCGAGACAAACCCGAGCCCGGCCCCGGTCAGGTACGCGTGCGCATGTTAATGGCCCCGATCAATCCATCCGATAGCAATTTTATTCACGGTGATTACTACAATGCCCTGGCGCGCTTGATCTGGAACCAAGGGCAACAGCGGCCTTTCTTTGACCCGGCTCGGCAACAAATCTACCCTCAATTGCCCTATGTGCTCGGTGGTGAAGGTGTCGGCATTGTCGAGGCTTGTGGCTCGGGCTTATTGGCCCGACGCCTGGCGGGTAAACGGGTCGCCATTGCGGCTGGCCCACCCGAGGGTAGCTGGCAAGAATACACCGTAGTGGATGCTAAAAAAGCTATTCCGGTAGGCGATCACCTAAACGATGAGCAGGCGGCCATGTTTACCATCAACCCGCTGTCTGCCTACGCCATAGTGCGCAAGGTATTGCAGGCCCGAAAAGGCCAGTGGTTGCTGCAAAGCGGCGCCGCTTCAGCGCTGGGGCAAATGGTTATTCGAATGGCGGCCGAGTACGGCTATCGAACCATTAATATTATTCGCAACCCGGCCCAAAAAGCCCAGCTGCTCAACCTCGGGGCGGATGAAGTTATTGTGCTCGGTGAAGACAATGAAGGCAATGAAGGCAATATTGTCGAACAAGTGGCGCAAATTAGCGGCGGCCGCGGTGTGGACAATGCCATGGATTGCATCGGCGGCGAATTAGCCGGTGATATGGCGCGCTGTTTAGGTGTCGGCGGCAAGCTGGTGTTGTATGGCACTCTCGGTGGCCGGGATATGGTGTTGCCAGCGCGAGATCTAATGATGCCGGGGGCCAAAGTCGAGGGCTTTTTCGCTGGTAGCTGGCTGGCCCGCCAGTCGACAATCACCTTGTTATCCTGTATTCGCCAATTGAACAAACTCAGCCAAAAAGGCTTTTTTCATACCGATGTCGTAAAAACCTACCCCATGGCGGAGTTTGCACAAGCCCTAAACGCCGCCAACAGCAGCGCAAAAGGCGGTAAGATTTTACTGCGTATTGGCGAATGATAATCCCTGAACGATAACAACTGCCCAAAGCCAATGAGTAATACCCCACACCCTTTAATCAATATCTATGCCGGGCGCACTGCGCTGGCTCACCTGCGCAGCAATGGCCTCTCACCCGAGCATATCAGTACTGTTTTTGGTGCTTCCGGCGCGGCAAAGTGGCTGGCTATCTACGGTTTAGATCGCGCTATTTTTGAAACTTGGCTGTCCCCGAGCCAACAGCCGATACAGTTGTTCGGCACCTCAGTAGGCGCCTGGAAATTGGCCGCCGCCGCCCAAAGCGAGGCGGGCAAGGCACTGTTTCGCCTGGCCGACGCCTATATCGCCCAAACCTATAGCAAACAAGCCGTGCCCGCTGATGTGGTGCGTGAAACCAGTAAAATTATCGATCGCTTTTTACCCCCCGGAGCCATCGAAGACATATTAAATAGCCCTAATCGCCACTATAATTGTGGCGCAGTTCGCTGCTCGGGCTCACTCGCTCATGAGCGTAAATGGTCGCTGTTAGCGGGCATGAGCGAGGGCTTTGTCCGCTCTATTGGCGGCTCCTATGGCGCCATGTTTGAGCGGGTGGTGTTTAGCGATGCGCGTCGAATGCCCGCGCTGAAAACCGAGCCCGGTATAAAAAATTTACAGTTTTCCCTAAGCGCCGATAATTTTGTGGCCGCGCTAAAATCCTCCGGTGCTATCCCCTATATTATGAACGGCGTCGATGCCATCGTTGGCGCTGAGCCAGGTGTTTACCGCGATGGCGGGCTGTTGGATTATCACCCCATTCCCAGTCGCTTCTGGGCTGAATCTGGGCTGGTGTTATACCCTCATTTTTACGATCACCTTATCCCCAATTGGTTTGATAAATTTTATTCAAACCGTCGCGCCAACGCGGCCCAGCTCGACAATGTGATTATGATTTCCCCGAGCGCCGATTTTGTACGCAGCCTGCCCGACGGGCGCTTACCTGACCGCAAAGACTTCTCGCGCTATAAGGGCCGCAACGAGGAGCGCCAGTGGCGTTGGCGCGCCGCCATGAACAGCAGCACAGCACTGGGCGAAGCATTTTTAGAAGTGGCTGGCAGTGGCGATATCGCCAAACACGCCAGGCCTTTCCCCGAGCACAGTTAACAACAATGATCGCCGCTATCGCTCAGCAACAAGCCCTGCCTATCGCCGAAGTATTAAGCACTTTGGCCGAGGCGCTGGCCACCCACGACACGGTAATTTTACAGGCGCCCCCCGGAGCGGGTAAGACTACGATTGTGCCGTTGATGACCCTTGAGCAGCCCTGGCTGGGCGATAAAAATATATTAATGCTAGAGCCCAGGCGCCTGGCCGCCAGGGCCGCGGCAGAGCGCATGTCGGCGCTGATCCAACAACCACTGGGCCAAACCGTCGGCTATCGGGTGCGGCAGGAGGCGAAAGTAAGCGCCCAGACGCGTATCGAGGTGTTAACCGAAGGCTTGTTTGTTCGCCGCTTGCAGTCCGAGCCCGAGCTGGAAGGTATCGGCCTGCTGATCTTTGATGAATTCCACGAACGCCACCTGGATGGGGATTTAGCCCTGGCCTTGGTGCAGCAGGCGCGGGAACTGTTTTGCGAAGATATAAAAATACTGTTGATGTCCGCGACTCTGGATAACGAAAGTTTACAGGCGCACTTCCCCGGCGCACCGCTAATTTGCAGCGAGGGTAAACAGTTCCCAGTTGAGCTGCATTACAGCCCCAAGCCCCAGCGAGATTTACTGGGCCCCAATAACTTTCGCTTGCCCCAAGCGATGCTAGCCAGTATCGACACCGCGATGGCGCTGGACCCAGGTTCACTGCTGTGTTTTTTACCAGGCCAGGGCGAAATTAAACGCTGCGCCGAGCTCTTGCAACAGCGTTTTCAAACGCGCCGGGACAAACAGGGGCAAGAGCTAGTTATTGTGCCTCTATACGGAGATTTGGCTCTGGCTGAACAGCGCCGTGCGGTCGCTCCAGCGCAGGCTGGTCAGCGCAAAATTGTGCTGGCTACCGATATCGCCGAATCCAGTTTAACTATTACAGGGGTAAGCGTGGTGGTGGATAGCGGCCTGCGCCGCAGCCCGGTGTTTGACCCCAATACCGGCATGAGCCGCCTGGCCACCTTGCGCATATCCCAGGCCAGTGCCCGCCAGCGGGCCGGGCGGGCAGGGCGTCTGGGGCCGGGCTATTGTCTGCGTTTATGGCAGCAATCGGAGCAGGCGCAACTCGCCGGGCATGCCCAGGCTGAAATACAACAGGCAGATTTAAGCGAGCTGTGTTTACAGGCAGCCAGCTGGGGCGCCAGCAGCCTGGATGAATTAAATTGGTTGACCCCGCCACCGCAATCGGCTGCCGCCCAGGCCTGTGATTTATTGGCTTCGCTCGGGGCCCTGGCGCAAACACAGCCGACAGCAGATGGTTATTGGCCTTTATCCATTACGCCACACGGTGAGCGTTTAAGCCAGATACCCACACACCCGCGCCTGGCCCATATGCTGACCCTGAGTGCACAGTATGGTAACGGACAACTGGGGGCAGAGCTGGCGGCATTATTAAGTGAGAAAGACCCCTTGTCGCGTTTGGATGTCGGCGCCGATATCAGCCGGCGCTTGCATTTTTTGCGCGGCCAAGAAAAGTTTAAAGTCGACCATGGCCAGCTTTCCCGCTTAAAGCAAAACTTAAAACAGTTTTTGCGACTGCTGCCCAAACAGGGCGCGAATAATGATAGCGCTTTGGGCGAAGACCGGGCCCTGGGTCTGCTGTTGGCGTTGGCCTACCCAGATCGAATAGCGCAGCGTAAGGGCAGCGGCCATAATGGCTGGCTGAGCTATCAGCTCAGCAATGGTCGCCAGGCAATTTTAGACCCGGCCGACCCCCTGGCAAAAGAGGAGCTGCTGGTGGTGGCGGCCCTTGGCGGTCGCCAAGGTGATAGCAAAGACCGAATATTTTTAGCGGCCCCATGCGCCTTGGATTTACTGCAACAAAATGAGCTAGGCTTGGTGCAGCGCCGTGATTACTGTCAGTGGCAGTTAGATACCGGCCGTTTTGTGGCAGAGCAGCACTTGTGTTTGGGTGCGTTGATTCTAGAGCGCAAACCTTTAACAAACGTTTCCGCTGAGCTGCGCTTAAGTGGGCTTTACGAGGCTATTCGAAAACAGGGAATTGACAGCCTACCCTGGAATAAATCGAGTCGCCAGTGGCGTGCTCGGGCCCAGTATATGCATCAGTATTTGAGTCGCCAGCAAGCGCCCGAGCAGTGGCCAGATTTTGGCGACAAGGCACTGCTCGATCAACTCGAACAATGGCTGGCCATGTATGTGCAGAAGATTAAAAAGTTTAGTGAGTTGGCCACTATCGATTTGCTCGGGGCCTTAAAGGCCCGTTTGGACTGGGCCGATCAGCAGCGCCTGGATCAGCTATTGCCCGAACGTATCGAGGTGCCAAGTGGCTCCAGTATCGGTATCGATTACAGCCAGCGCCCGCCGGTGCTGGCGGTAAAACTGCAAGAGATGTTTGGCCTGGCGCAGAGCCCAAAACTGCTACAGGGCGAGTTGCCCCTGGCCATACACCTATTATCGCCGGCCCAGCGGCCACTGGCGGTAACTCAAGACCTAGCCAGTTTTTGGGCGGGCCCCTATGCCGAGGTTAAAAAAGAAATGAAAGGGCGCTACCCCAAGCATCCCTGGCCAGATGACCCCTTGAGCGCAGTGGCGACGGCCAAAACCAAGGCGCGTTTACGCGCAGAAAAAAAATGATGAGAGCATTGTATGAGTAATAAAATCGAAAAAAATACGG
>JAOXRV010000050.1 GCA_025800435.1 Cellvibrionaceae bacterium
GGCCAGGGTTTTACCCGCCAAACCATCGTCGCAGCTAAAACTGCGCAACGCACTGCCTTTATCTCGGTATTCACAGCCAGCCGGCAGCACCACCGAGGGGCGGTTAAAACTCGGCACCGAGGCGGGTACCTTGGCCATTAAGCGGAACTGGCCCGGGCTCAGCTCGTTAATATTGATATAAAAGGGGCGGCTCTCATGGGCTTGGGCCAGCTGCGCAAATAGGCACAAGCCTGTAATAAATAGCCCGAGAAAGTGTTTAGCGCGGCACATAAATCACGGTGCCTCTTTCGGCTGCGGATTTAACTGCAGCATTTGCAAAAACTCAGCTTTGCCATCGATGGCATGCTGCTGTTTTAAGGCCTGCACCGCAGTTTGTTTGGCATCCAGCAAACGTTCACGCTGGTAGTCGGCCAGCACCCGGCCGCGCACTTCGTCCAGCTGTGGCTGGTAGCTCGCCACCCGAGCGCTGATAAACACCAAATGCTGGCCGTGCTCAGAGCCAATCGGCCCCAGCCACTGGCCACTGGCCTGGGCTAGTTCAAGGGCAAAAATACGCTCGGCAAAGGCTTCGCCAAAGTGGGCGGCCACATAGTCATAGGTGCGCTCGACATAGTTGCGGTGGTACAAAAAGCGCTCGCCAAACTCCCCCGCCTCGGAAAAGCCCAGGCCCTGCAATTTGGGCAGGGTGGCTTCGGCCCGGCTGCCGTCATCATTTTTAAAGTAAACATGGGCAAAGGTAATATGGGGCTGCACCAGGTAGTCGGCCGCGTACTTTTCCATAAAGCTTTGCAACTCGGTATCGCTGGGGGCGGGCAGGCTCTCGGCGCCGGATTGTAGAATAAAATCCATCTTCTGGATCAGCCGGCGTTTAATAATATAGTCGTCCTGCTCCAACTCCAGCGCTAGGGCTTCGCGGTAGAGCAGCTCTTCTTCCAGAAAGTCATTGAGCATCTGTTGTTGCTCGGCCGCCGACATAGACTGCCAACGTGTTTTCGCCATCGCTTCATCAAATACCTTGCTGCGGTATTGAATAAAGGTCAGCAGGGTCTCATCGTTAATAATAATAGTGCCATCATCCTGCTCGGGGTTGAGCAGATTGAACACATAAAACAGGGCAGCACCCACTGCCAAAAATAGTAACAATGGTTCTTTTAATAATCGCACAAATAGGATCTCACGTTTAGGTGGCGCGTAAAATGGTAGACTTGAACTGAACAGCAATCAACAGTTTAACGCTTGTGGCTTCGCAACCGAGCCTTGGGGCAGGGGGTAGGTTTTGGGGAACGCATAAACCCGTCCCCGGGGCTCTCGCCCGGCATCCATGCCTCCCAAGCCCCCAAAACCTACCCCCTACCCCAAGGCTCTACAACGTCAAGAGCCAAGCCTATGCAGAAGCCATCTACGGCGTGTACCAAATTGCCGAGCTATAAGCCCGCTCTTGAATCGTTGGCGGGTGCTGTTCGGGGTGTGCCTTATTTAGGGCCAGGGCATCCAGCAAGCTATAGCGCGGGGTGGGTATTTCCAGCACGCGCACATAGTAAAAGGCGCGCTGGCTGGGGTCGAAGTCTGGGTCTTTCCATACCAGGCTAAACTCGTCGGCGCCCACATTATTGGTATAAGTGCCGCGCTTTAGATCCACAGTATTGGCCACTGGGCGGGTATTGCCTTTTTTGTCCAATTTGCGCTCATTCGATACCGCCAAGTTGTAGACTTGTTCACGGGGTTTACCCTCGGCATCCAGATAGCCCTTAACCATTTGTACCCGGTCAAGCTTGGCCCCATCTGGGTCGCGCACCGCCTGAATTAAAAAGCTGGGCGCTTTGCCCTTGGGCGCAGCGGCCAGGTCGCCGCCCATGGCCACGCCTTTTTTGTAGCCGCGCTGGGCCAGCTGTTTGGCCTTGGCGTCACGCTGTTTAAAGTTCCAGCCGCCAAATACCCGCAGGCCAATGCGGCTGCCGCTGGTGGCGTAAACTTCTTTGCGTTTAAAGGCCTCGAAAATAGATTCGCGGGTATTCTCTTCGGCCCATACCGCCGCCAGGCCCGAGGCGGAGAAGTCCCAGCCTTTTACCTTGGAGGTGGCATTGTCCGATGGCTGGCGGTCGTAGCTCTCGGGGCTGCCGTAGACGCTGACCTTGCCGGCAAAATTATCTTCTTCGGCCGCGCCCTGGCCGGTGTGGGCATCACTGGAGCCGATCACACCAAACTTATAGGGGTTAACGCCCAGCTGTTGCTCTAGCGCCAGGCCGCGCTTTAGGCTCGAACGAATATAATCTCCCACTTCAACCGGCGCCGGGCCTGCGTCACTCGCGCTGAGCAGGTGGCGATAGGTTTCAAACTCGGCAAACTCGTCATTGGGCGAAAGCAGTGGGTGGGTTTCTGAGTCGCCCTTAATCTGGGTCATCTCGACCACCGGCTCCCAGCGCATGCGGGTGCGGGCGTAATCGGCGCTAATGGGCCGACCGTCGCTGTCGACCGTATTAAACATTAGGCCGCCGCTGATATTGGAGTTGTGGGGCATGGCGACAAAATCGGTATTATTGGCTTTGCTGGTTTTTTCAAACCAAGCCCACAGCCCCTCGGGGGTGTGATCATCCAGGGCGCTAAAGGGAATGGTCGCACTGGCTTGCTCGCCCGATTGTGGGGTAAACACCACCCGGTGTAAATTATTGCCCTCGGGGGTGGAGGTCCACTCCCAGCCGATTAAGGTGGTAAATTTTCCGGGCTGGTTATACTGGTCGGCAATGGCGGTGGTCTCTTGCCAAATAGAGCGGCGAATGCGCTCGGTATTGAATTCGGGCACTGCGCGCTTGGCGTTGATATTGCCCAGAAACTCCGCAAACACATCGGCGCCGCGCCCTTCTTTAACCATTTTAATAAAGCGCTGGCCAGTTTTAGTGCCGGCCAACTCCGGGTCACCTTTAAATAAGCGGTAGGGTACTCCCATCATTTCGGCGTGGTCGGCAATTAATAAAAAATCCAGCGGTCGCTGAATTTGCACCCGCGCGCCAGTGGCCGCGTTAACAATGGGCAGGCCCTGGGCATAGCGATAAGCCCCGTGTGGATCGACCGAGCGGTTACCTAAAAAATAGGCGTCCGGTGAGAAGGATGTGTGTAAATGGGTATCGCCCCACAGCAATTGGGTTTCGGCCTGAACTGCGCTGGCGGCAGCGGCTAGGGCGATGGCTAGGCTTATTGTCTTCATTATTATCCCTTAGGGCGTATACCAAATTGGTGAGGTGTAAGCGCGCTCTTGCACAATGGTGAGCTTGGGCTCTTGGCCCAGGGCTATGCGGTCTAATACAGTGTGGCGCGGGGTTTTAATCTCTAGCACGCGGGCGTAATAAAAGGCGCGCTGGGCCGGGTCAAACGCCGGGTCCTGCCAGTAGGCGGCCAGCTCGGCATCGCCCACACTATTGCGGTAGCTGCCCTTGGCTAGGTCAACGGTAGATTGCAGCGCGGCCATTTTGGGCTCGACCTTGCGCTTGTCGGAGGCGGCAATATTATAAACTTTCTCTTGCGGCACGCCGTCAGCGTCCAGCCAGCCTTTAACAATTTGAATACGATCGAGGTTGGCACTGGTCGGGTCTTTAACCGCGCGCACTATAAACCCAGGCGCCTTGCCCTTGGGCGCTGCACTTAGATCACTGCCCATGGGCACACCTTTTTTATTGCCTAGTTTGGCAAAGCGCTTGGCGCTGGCGTCTTTATTTTTAAACTGCCAGCCGCCAAACATTTGCACCCCAATACGCGGGCCACTGGTGGCGTATACTTCACGTCGTTTAAAAGCGGCCATAATCGCCTCGCGGGTGTTTTCCTCGGCCCATACCGCTGCCAAGCCCGAGGCACTCATATCCCAGCCAGTTGGGCCCTCGGCGCCGATGCGCTTGCCATCTTTGCCGCCGGGCGAGCCGTCGCCGGCCATCTTGCCGTGGAAGTTGGTTTCCTCGGCCGAGGCCAGGCCGGTGTGGGAGTCGGTGGCACCGATCAGGCCAAATTTATAGGGGTTGGCGCCGGTCTGCTGCTCGACACTTAAACCGCGCTTGAGCGCGGAGCGGATATAAGAGCCATCATTTACCGGGGCAATTTTTTCGGTATCCGGGCGGGTATCGATCAAGAAGCGGTAGGTTTCAAATTCGGCAAACTCATCATTGGGTGACAGCAGTGGATGGGTTTCGGAATCACCCTTAATTTGGGTCATTTCCACCACCGGCTCCCAGCGCATCCGGGTGCGGGCGTAATCGGCCGTCAGCGGGCGGCCATCGGAATCCACATTATTAAACATCTCGCCCTTGGAGATATTGGCGTTGTGGGGAATCGAGATCATATCGATGCCCAGGCGCTGGCTGGTTTCACCCATCCACTGCCATAAGTCTTCGGCTTTCCAGCTCTCATTGGAGCTATAGGGAATAAACTGCTTGGCTTTATCGGCGCCGGTGGCGGTGAGCACAATACGGTGCAAATTGGCGCCGTTATTCATGGCCGACCACTCCCAGCCCACCAGGGTGGTAAATTTGCCCGGCTCGTAGTTGCGCTCGGTAGCGTCTACTATCTCGGCCCACATGCTTTTGCGCACCTTGGGGTCGAGCAGTTGCAACAGTTCGGGGGCGCGCTGATCGCTGTTGGCATTCGCTACCAAGGTGCTAAACACTTTGCCGGCCTGGCCCTGTTGCATCCAGCCCATAAACTTGCGCCCAATCGGATACTCGGCCAGCAGCTTATTGCCCCGAGCCAGACCCCGCACCACCCCCATCAGCTCGGCGTGGTCGGACACCACCAAAAAGTCCAGCGGCGTATCAATTTGCACCCGCCCCCGGTGCCCTGGGTGAATCACCGGGTAGCCCTTGGCATAGCGGTAGGCGGTATCCGGGTCGGCGCTGCGGTTGCCAAATAAAAAGGCATCAAAAGAGTAGCTGCTGTGCAAATGGGTATCGCCCCAATAGAGCTGCTTTTCAGCGGCCTCAACTAAGCCAGCATTGAGGCCGACACCGAGGCCAATGGCGACCGCCAGGACACTGGGGGTAAGACGCTTAGATACTGACATTGGGGGCTCCCGTATCGTTATTATTTAGTCCTCTAGGGCACCTCTGAATAACTCGGTGACGCTCAGGCCTTGAGGCAAATGCGCTAGCAAGGCGCTCGCTCGAAGGCATGCTGGGCGCACGTCGAGAGTGAGCAACGCCGCTAGCGCCTTTGCCTCAAGGCCCCGCAGGGCGG
>JAOXRV010000052.1 GCA_025800435.1 Cellvibrionaceae bacterium
TCAATACCACACCCACCTGGCGGATGGGCTCAATCGCCGCCAGTAAATTAAAATCCGATTGCTGGGCTGCGATTTCCGCCGCCCAACACATGCCCACCAGCCAAATTAACCAGCGCACAGGCCGGCGGATAGATTCGACCAGGGCATCGTCCCACAAGTTTTTACTTTTTAAAGCCTGCTTGGCTAGATTATTAAATAAACCCCGCGCCAACAAAGCCGCCAGCAGGGTTACCGTGACTACGATAAAGACTTCGACAATCCAGGCGTCTTTATTGCCGCTTAGCTCGATCAACCAATTGGGCATGGTGACTGCAGATTTGAGCATAATAGGTGGTGGCTCCGAATAAAATTTAATCTCTAATACTGAACTGAAACTGGTGGCTAGCAAAGTTCGGCCGCGAGGCTTTGTGCCCGCTGCCATCTTGGCTCAGTAGCCAAGCTCTGCCACGCGGCTTGGCGGCGTGCCAGCATGGTTTGTAAGCGGCGGCGGCTGTGTTCGCTAAAATTCCAATCGGCCAGCGCTGCACACACCTGTTCGGCGCCTTCGCGGTTGTTACACACCAACACCATATCGCAGCCGGCACTCAATGCGGCCACGGCGCGTTGGGGGTAGCTGCCCGCCTGTACCGCGCCTTCCATACTCAAGTCGTCGCTAAACAACACACCGTCGTAATTGAGCTGTTGGCGCAGCCGCTGTTGCAGCCAGTGGCTAGAAAAACCCACCGGCTCGCTGTCCACCGCGGGAAAAATAATATGGGCCGGCATCAGCGCATCCAACTGGGGCAATAGGGCCTTAAAGGTGGCCATATCGCGGGCTTCAATCTCAGCCCAGCTGCGGCTATCCACCGGCAGGGTTAAATGGCTGTCTTCGCGCACCCCACCGTGGCCGGGAAAATGCTTACCGGTGGTGGCCATGCCGGCGCTGTGCATGCCCGCCATAAACGCGCCGGCCAGCTCGATCACCTCTGCGCTGTCATCGGAAAAGGCGCGGTCGCCAATAATGCTGGAGAAGTCTTCGTCTACATCCAGCACCGGTGCAAAGCTTATATCAATACCGCAGGCCAAGATCTCGCTGGCCATTAAAAACCCCAGGTCTTGGGCCTGGGCCCGGCCCTGTGCGCTATCGGCGCGGTAGCTATCGCGCAGGCGCTGCATTGGCGGCAGGCGGGTAAAGCCGTCTGCTTTAAAACGTTGTACTCGCCCGCCCTCTTGGTCGACGGCGATTAAAATACCCGGCCGTGCGGCGCGTATCTGGGCCACTAAATCGAGCAGCTGGGGGCGGCTGGCAAAGTTGCGGGCAAACAGTATCAGCCCCCCCACCGCTGGCTGTTGCAGCAGTTGGCGGTCGGCCTCGGTCAATTGCAGGCCGTCGATATCGAGCATCAGCGGGCCAAGGGGCATAGGGTCGGGCAAGATAACCTCTCTTTTAGCCTGGTTGTGTAGCGTTTGCGACAGCGGGTTGCTGCATCATTCGCGACAGGGTTGGTATCAGCAGCTCCAGTGCCCGCTCCAGGCTTGAGGCCTGGGCCCCTGCCCGCGGTAAAAAGTTATCTTCGATAATACCTTGGATAGAATCAATACTCGATAGGGTAAATACGGTGGCGCCGAGTAGGAAGTACAGCTGCCAATAGAAGTCGACCGGGTCAAACTCGGCCACAGTCGCCTGTAACAGGTGAATAAAGCGACGGTAAACCTCGCCGTACTCACTGACAATAAAGCGCCGTAAATGCCCCTGGGATTGAGTATAAGCCATGCCCAGCAGGCGCATAAACTGCTGTAATTGGGCAGCCTGCTCGGCCTGGCTTAAGCCTGGTTTGGCGCTGGCGATGGACTGCATCAGGGCATGAAACAGGCAGCGGAACAGGGCCTCACTGCCGAGGCTTTGACCACCGACTTCTAAATTGTCTAAATTCTGCTCAAGCGCTTCACAAAAAGGCTGCAACACCCGGGCAAACACCGCCTGAATAAGTGCCTTTTTAGAACCAAAATGGTAGT
>JAOXRV010000054.1 GCA_025800435.1 Cellvibrionaceae bacterium
AGAACTTGCGACCGCGCATATCATAGGTTTTGGTGTTGCCCCTCCAAACCCCATCGATTCGCCGGGTACCGTCGCAGAGCGAGATAAACTTTTGCAAAAACTCTGGGTCGGTATGCTGAATATCATCCAGATACAGCATGACATTGTTGCCCATCTCTAAGCCCAGATTGAGTTTTTGCAGCTCTTTGCGGGCAGTGGCATTGGGGGCCTGCTCTGGGTCGAGGGATACGACCTGATGGCCCAGCGAGGGACAGTTAATCTTCATAAAGATCAAGCCCAGGCGGTTGGCCACATATTCCATCAAGGTGGTTTTACCGTAACCCGGGGGCGAGATCATCATTAATAAGCCCATTAGGTCGGTACGCTTATTATCGCCAACCGTACCCATTTGCTTGGCCAAGTTATCGCCAATTAGGGGCAGATAGGATTCATTAATTAGGCGGTTGCGCACAAACGAGCTTAGGGGTCTGGCTTTAAACTCTTGCAGCCGCAAGTTGTCTCGCTCGCTGCTAATTACCTCTTGGCGTATGGCCAAATAACGATGGTAAGCCGGCACCACCTCGTCGCGGTGTTTTTGCAGCCGCAGCAAGAACTCATCCAAACCAAAATTAAGGCAGCGCTCGATGATATTCGGGTGGTCGCCCATCAGGCTTTCTACCCTTAGTTCTAAATCCACTTCGGTCCAGCGCCGCTCCAGCCGCTGGTCAGCATTGATCAGAGCTACCGCCTCAGGTATATAGCGCTGTAAATGGTGCAATTGCTTGTCTTGTATCATGGCCTGTAACCAGGCGCTGCTGAGATTCCAACGCTCAGCTGGCCAGCCCAGCATTTTTTCCAGTGCCAGCTGGTAGTGGCGCCAGGTCTCATCGTTGATTGAGCGCTTAAGTTCCTCCACCAAGGTAACAGCGTATTTGCTGCCTATAAACTCTAGCCGCTCGCGCCCAAGCTCAGCCACCAGATAATCGGCCGCGCGCCGAATGGTCAGCTTATCCACCCCTATCGGGTGTTGTTCAATAAATTCTGTCAGCGCCGATGCCACCTCCGCCGCCAACAACTCAATTGCCTGCTTGCTATGAAAAGTAGACTGCATTTGCGCCGCAGACTGGGCCCGCTCTGGCCAGCTAATATAAGATAGTGCCGCGCTATCAGTATTTTGACTACGGCTTTTAATATTGACCCAAAATACCTGGGCAAGGGCACGACTGCTTGGATCAAAGCGCAGCAAGTCTGCACTTTCTAGGGCTGGCAAAAGGCTGCGTAATAGCAAACAGGCATCAAAGTCGTGGATACCTTTTTCATAACCTTCTTTATAACGGGGGCTGGAAAATTCTCGTACCAACTGCTCTAGCTCACCCTCGGCCAGCATGGCCTGCTGCAGCACGGCCATGGATAAACCACACTCTTGC
>JAOXRV010000060.1 GCA_025800435.1 Cellvibrionaceae bacterium
CGCCAGGCAGGCAGCCTCAAGAATGGACACCAGCCCGGTTACTGCCAACAACACCATTAAACCCAGCGCACCCAAGGCATAGGGGGCTTTTTCGTAATCGGGCGGGGCTTCATTATTTAGGGCGCTTACCAATAAAAAATCTCGTCGCAAGCGGTATTGGCTAACAAAGTCTTCGCTGGCCTCTAGCAATAAGGTATCGCCCATTTGCAGGGTGATATCACCAATTTTGCCCTCTAAACGCCGGCCCTGGCGGCACACGGCTAAAATTGCAGCCTGAAAGCGGCTTCTAAAACGCGACTCACGAATGGTTTGCCCCAGGCCAAAAAATTCTGGGCCAATTACTGCCTCTACAATACAGCGCTGCTGCAAAGCAATATCTAACTTGGCCAGATCAAACTGGGGGTTAACCAAGCCATTGATGCTTCTAAGCTCTTGGGCACACTCCGGTGCGCCCACAAACACCAGGGTATCATTGGCTTCTAACACTGTATCCGGCGGTACCGCCGTCATCAGCGTATCTTTGCGTTGAATATTAACCAAATAGCCAGAGCTTAAATGGCGCAAGCCACCCTGAGAGACACTTTTACCCACCAACGGGCCGTTGGGGTCAACCACCAGCTCTACCGTATATTCCCTGGCCCCCTCTAACTGTTCAATAACCCCTTTGCGGTCGGGCAGTAAGCGCGGGGCCAATAAAAACAACCCCAGCCCCGCCACTAAAAAAGCCGGGCCGCCCACCCATAACAGATCAAACATCCCCAGAGAAACTTGCTTCTCTTGTTGCAGCATGCCGTTAACCACAATATTGGTGCTGGTGCCAATAAGGGTGCAAGTACCCCCCAAAATAGCC
>JAOXRV010000065.1 GCA_025800435.1 Cellvibrionaceae bacterium
AATGGATTTGCTGTTTTGCAATGAAGCCGAGGCCCTGCACTTTACCGGCAGCGACACCCTAGAGCAGGCGAGCGAGGCCATGGGCCAGTACGCCAAATGCTACGCCATTACCCTGGGCGCCAAGGGCGCGCTGGTATTTGACGGCCAGCAGCAACACCATATTGAAGCCCACAAGGTCGACGCTATCGACACCAATGGCGCTGGCGATTTATTTGCTGGGGCCTTCTTGTACGGCCTAAGCCAAGATTGGGATTACGCCCGCGCCGGGCGCCTAGCCAGTTTGGCCGCGGGCACCTTGGTGGGGCAGTTTGGGCCGCGCTTAAAACCCGAGCAATACCAGCATTTATTGGCGCAGGTTTAGTGGCTTCGCCGCATTATTTTAAAGGGGCTGGGGGTGGGCGATGGCATAGCCCTGCAAATAGTCCACGCCTAAATCCCGCAGGGCATTGGCGATGTCTTCGTCTTCGACGTATTCAGCCACCGTCTTTAAACCCATCACATGGGCCAGGTGGTTGATGGTGCTGACCATCGCATAGTCTTTGCTGTCTTTGAGCATATTCTTAACAAACAGCCCATCGATCTTAATATAGTGCACCGGCAGTTCCCGCAGATAGGCCAGTGAAGATTGCCCCCGACCAAAATCATCGAGATAAAACTTACAGCCCCGACGAGTCATTTCGTGCATAAAGTCCAGTGCCGAACGCAGCCGGCTAATCGCGGCGGTCTCGGTAATTTCAAAGTGCAGGCGGCCCGCATCTACCCGGGTTTCAGCCAGTAGGCTGATCACATAATCGCAGTATTTAGAATCGCCCAGGCTGGCCCCGGATACGTTTACCGCATAATGTTGGCCATCGTCCTCGGCGGCCATATGGTTGAGCACCTTGCGCAGCACCAAGCGATCCAGCTCTTCCATTAAACCAAATTGCTCGGCGGCGGGAATAAATTGACCCGGTGATATTACCTCGCCATCTTCAGCGCGCATACGCAGTAATACTTCGCAGTGGTGCAGTGGCTGCTCTGGGCCACTGCCAACAATGGTTTGCTGGTAGAGTTCAAAGCGGTCTTCCTGCAAGGCTTTTTGAATACGGCTGAGCCACTGCATTTTTTGTTGGCGGGCACGCACCTTGTCATCGCTGTGATAGACCTTGATGCGGTTGCGCCCCGAAGCCTTGGCGCCATTACAAGCGGCGTTAGCGGCGGCCAATAACTGGTTGGCAGTTTGCGGCCCAGCGCCAATACCCAGCACACCAATACTAATGCCCACCGAAAACTCCTGACCACTCCAGCTAAAACGGTAGTCTTCAATTTGACGGACGATGCGACTGGCCATTTGCTGGGCCCCAGCGAGGCTGCAATCGCTCAGCAAAATACCAAACTCATCACTGCCAAGGCGGGCCAGCATATCTTTGCCGCGCAGGACCACCACCAATAAATTAGCCACCTGTTTAAGCAGCTCATCACCGGCGTCGTTGCCACAGCTTTCGTTGATAACTTTGAATTGGTACAGATCCAGATAGAGCAAGCCCGCACTGGCACCGCCCTGGGCTCTATCCAAAGCTTGGCTGAGGGCGTTTTCAAACGACTGGCGCCCGGCATAGCCGGTTAAACTATCCAGCCCCCCGGCGCGCAGTAAAGATTCGCCCGGCGAGTTTAGTTTACGCAACCAAGCCAGAGCAAAGGCGCGCCCGCCACCGGGCAGTGGGCGCTGGTGAATAAAGTAACACTCCCCCGGGCGCTGGCTTGTGCCCACCGTGCAGGTCTCGCCCGCACACAGGCGGCCAAATAAATCGTCAGCCGGGCCGCAACAGACGCTGCCGTCGGGCTCTAGCATCTGCAAAAGTTGGCCAATAGGCTGGCCCTGGCTGCGAGCACCGGCGCCGAACAGGCTATTGGCGGCACCATTGGCCATAAGTACCCGCCCTTGCTTATCCACAAACACAATACCTTCGCGGCCGCTATCCGCCAGCATTTGGGCCACCAGCACCGCGCCAGTCTCGCCCAGCCCCAGGTCGCCCATATCTCGCAGGGTGCTGAGGGGAGTTGGCGCAGGCAACGCTGTTTGGCTGGTTTTGAGTTCCACAGATATTGGCATCTAGATTGATCAACTATTGCTACTTATCGGCAATTAGTATTAGTTCTACAGGCCTTAATTTCGCCTGAATATACAAACGCGGTCTGATACAACCCTAGAAAAAGACTAGACCGCCAGTTATAAGATAGATGCCAGGTCTATTCTCGCCAGGGCAATGGCATTTAAAATCGCGCGACTTATAGTCTTTTGCGACGAAAGGTAGCTGTAGCAATTAACCGGTCGAAAATTAAGGCACCTCTGAATAACTCGGCGATGCTCAGCGGGATCCTAACTAAATAGCCTCATCTGGCTGGCGGCAATATCATCAAATGCATCACCCGCCATTGGCAAAATAGCGTCCGCTACCGGCTTTAATTGGCGCTCTACATAGAGGCCATAATCAATCGGGCTGAGCTTGTTCTGCTGCTGCCACACTAGGGGCTCCGGTCCGTTAACGGTGAGCAGATAAGACACCCAATCACCCTGACCTAGGGTTTCGCCACCGGCCCCGTGCAACTTTTGCGCGGCCTGGGCGTGGGGGGGAATATTGTGTAGGTATTGAGCCAGGGGCCGGCGCAGGCGCTTGCGATAAACCAGCTCAGCATCGCGCTCGCCGGCCAGCACCGAGCGCACTAAGGCCTGAATAAAATCGCGGTAGGGCTGGCCGTAAAAAATGCGCCGGTACAGTTCTTCCTGAAAGTTGCGCGCCAACAAGGTCCAGTCGGTACGCACATTTTCCAGGCCTTTAAACACCAGTTGCTCTTTATCACCATCGACTACTAAGCCGGCATAGCGCTTTTTACTGCCCTGCTCTGAACCGCGAATGGTGGGCATAAAAAACTGACTAAAATGGGTTTCAAACTCAATTTCCAGGTAACTTTTCAAGTTAAGCTCTGTTGCCAGTCGCTGCTGCCAATAATTGTTTAAACCGCCGGCCAACTTCCGCCCGATAGCCTGGGCCTTATCATTGCAATCGGTATCGGGTAGGTGTACAAACACCGAATCCGTATCACCGTAAATTACATCCCAGCCCTGTTGTTCGATCCAGGTTTTGGAATCAATTAAAATTTCATGGCCGCGCAAGGTGATGGAGCTGCACACCCTGGGATCGAAAAAACGACAGCCCGGCGACCCCAGCACACCGTAAAACGAGTTCATAATGATTTTTATTGCCTGAGACAGAGGCTGATTATCGTTGCGCTTCGCCACCTCTCTCGCCTGCCACAACTCGGCGATAATTTGCGGCAGCAAACTGTGCTCGCGGGCAAAGCGCGCCTCGTTAAAACCGGGCACGCAGTCGGCCTCGGCCAGCTGTTGGTGCTCGGCCACCCAGTAGGCACAGGGGTCAATTTTAAAACTGCGTATAATCGACGGGTATAGGCTTTTAAAATCCAGTACCAAAACCTGGCGATAGAGGCCCGGTTTGGAATCCATTACATAGCCGCCGGGTGCAACCACGGCCGATTGCAGCTCGCCCAAATTGGGGGCCACGTAGCCGGCCCGGTGCAACAGCGGCAGATAGGCGTATTCAAACGCCGCCACCGAGCCACCAATTTTATCCATTGCCAGGCCGGTTAGCTGACTGCGGGCAATAGCGAAATCCAGCAAGTGAGTTTGGGCAAAAATCTCCCACACCAATTCGCAATCCTGCACATTGTAGCGCGCCAAATCCAGCGGCCGCTCAAGGTACTGAGCGGTAATTTCTTCGCCTCGATGCTGGCCTTCAATTAATTTGCCCTTGCCCAACAATTCCCTAGCCACATTGCCCAGGGCAAAGCTTTCAAAATTATAAAAGGCCGCTTTTAACAACTCGATACCATCGAGCGCCACCCTGCCCGGAATGGTAATAAAATTGTGGTCGCCCTGCCCCGCTCGGCGCCAACTCGGCTCTTGCCCCGCGCGCCCTAAACTAAAACGCAGGCGCCAGCGACGACACATTTGTTCCAACACCCACAGGTCAAACTGCACTAGGTTCCAGCCCATTAAGACATCGGGATCGGCGCTCGCCAGCCATTGTAAAAAAGCGCGAATACAATCGGCCTCGCTCTCGTACCAGTACAAATTTAGCTCGCGCCCTTGGTGCTGTAGCGACTCGGGACTGTGTGTAAACCTGGGCGGGCGCACCATAAATACGCTGGGCTCGCAGTCGCCATCGACCGCGATAGAATAGAGCTGGCGCGCATCCATACTGGTTTCAATATCCAGGGAGATGGCTTTTAGTGTTGGCTTATAGTTGCTGGGTTTACAGCGGGGCTGTTGCAACTGGGCAAAACCACCGGCAGGCCCAGGGTTTTTAATACCGCGCTCAGGGCTGTTGTTACCCCGCTCAGGGCTGTTATCGCCGCGCTCAAGGCTGTTATTATCGCGCTCAGGGCTGTTATTATCGCGCTCAGGGCTGCTATCAAAGGCGATACCCGCAAAGATAAAGCGTTCCATTAGATAGCGTTCGGGTGGGCGGATGTCTCCTTCCCAGGCGCGAATGCCGTGGGAGGTGAGTGTGCGCAAGCCATCGCGCAAGCGTTTTTGGCTGCGATTATAGCAGGCCATCAAAGCTTGATTGTGCCAGCTGCGCAATGGCACCTCGGCCAGACGCCAAGTCACCCCCAGTAATTCTCTGGCCCGCTCAGCATCGGTGGCGGCAATAAAAAACACCGCTTGTTGCCGGTCGATGCTGACTTTAAGCGGCCCGCGGTCAGTGGCCACCCACAGTTCAAGACGCACGCCTTTGGGTGCGTCTTTCCACTCGCGGGTTAGAATAAAACCTTCAAACATAACTCACCCCAAACGGGGCCTGGCCCGGCTTAACCCTTAGACAGCAGCTCGCGCAGATCAATAATTGCAGCGTTGGCGCGAGAGATATACGAGGCCATTACCAGGGAGTGGTTGGCAAGCATACCAAAACCACTGCCGTTGACGATCATCGGACTGTGCACTGGCTGCTGGGCCGCTTCAAGCTCGCGGATAATTTGTTTTAAGCTAACACCGGCATTTTTCTTTGCCAGCACATCGGCAAAGTCTTTTTCCATGGCACGCAAAAATTGTAACAGTGCCCAGGTAGAGCCACGGGCTTCGTAGAATACGTCGTCAATTTCCATCCACGGGGTTTTGACTTCCATCTCGCGTGGCGCGGGGGTGGATTGGCTGGCGTTTTCCTCGCCGGCCAGATCGGTGTTGATACGGCGCTGGCCGACGCTGGCACTTAGGCGCTGAGATAAACTGCCCAAGCGGGTTTCTACCGTGCGCAGCCAGTTGCGCAAATTATCGGCCCGGGCAAAAAACTGAGCGTCGTGCTGGTCGTCATCCACCAGGCGGTTTAGATACTGGTGTAAAAACATGACCCCTTCACGGTACTGTTTTTCCGAGGCCGGTAACATCCAGCTGTTGTTGTCAAAGTTAAAGCGCGGCTCGGCCAAGGCCAGGTCGGCGTCTTCGGTGGATTGGGACTGGGAACGACTAAAGCTTTCGCGCATGGCTTTGCTTAAATCGCGCACCTGAATCAAGGCGCCGTATTCCCAGTTGGGAATATTATCCAGCCACACCCCAGGCGGGGTGATGTCGTTGGATAAAAAGCCGCCGGGCTTATTGAGCAAGGTATCGGCCACTTTAATTAAGGTGACCGTGGTTTCAACCCCGGTCATGTTAGAGTTTTGCAAGCCGCGAAAGCGGATCTCGCTCTCGTCTGAGAGGTAGAAATCTTCACCCGGCTCGCTGCTCCAGTACATGCCCACCAGCAGGGTTGCCACCAGGTACAGCCCCACTAAAAAGCTGACACCCCGGAACCAGGCATTGCCATTGGCCGAATCTCTCATAAATCTCTTCCTCTTTGTGCTTTTTAACCCAGCTAAAGGCTTGCTATAAAACCCGCTAAGGGCTTGTGATAAAACCCGCTAAGGGCTTGTAATAAACCTTTGCTAATAGGCCTTTACGATGGCCTCAAACGCCAGCTCTGGGCCATTGGCGGTGCCGATAAGCAGCGGGATAATATCCCCAACCGCCAGTGGCTTAGTCACCCCGAACAGCATTATATGATATCCGCCTGGGCTAAACCGTAAAGTTTTGCCCGCCGCCAGGGTAATTTGAGGCAAATGCCGCATCTGCATCATGCCATCCCTATGTATATGACGATGAAACTCGGCAGATCGAGCTAGAGGAGTGCTAACTTTACTTAAGTTGATGGGATTGGTGCCAGTATTACGCAGGCTCAAGTAGACCACCCCAGTGGTCTGCCCCGGTGGCAGCGGCCGGCTGTAGGCGGGTTCGCTAACTTCTAAGCTGGCCCCTATGGCGGCAAGGCTCAATAACAAACACAGGGGCAGGCACAACAAACGCAAGGTCATGGGCTTACTCCGTTTGGCAGCAAGCCTCCTTTATATTCTAGGCGTTAGGCTTTACTGCAACTGATCAGAAGGTCGTCCCAGATAATAACCCTGGCCGCCGTCTAAGCCCAGTTCTTTGACCGCTTGCCATTGTTCTTCGGTCTCGATGCCCTCGGCGTAGAGGGTTAGGTCACAGCTGCGGGCAATTTTCAGCAGGGTTTCCACATAGAAGCGGCTGTCGGATTTGGGGTCCATGCTGTGGGTAAAGCGCATATCCACCTTAAGCATGCGCAGATCGATACTTTGCAGGTGCATAAATTCACTGCCCGCCACCCCAAAGTGGTCGAGGGAGACGCCAGCGCACAGAGGCGTCAGCTGTTTAACCACAGCGCGCAATAGCGCCTCGTCCGCCTCTAGCATCTGCGCCGGCAGCTCCAACTGCAGGCGCTTGGCAAAGTCTGGCTTGCTGCGCATAAACTGCTCCAGCCAGGGCAGGAAGTCATCATTGTGGAGCGAGTTGGGGGAGATATTCACACACAGTATGCGCTCGCCCTCGGGGTTTTGCTCGGCCAGCATATCGATCAATACCTTATCGAGATCCGCACTCAGGTGAAAGCGCTCCACCATTGGCCAAAATACCCCGGCGGTTAACAGCTCTTCGCCCTCTTGCAAGCGGCACAGCACTTCTAGGTGAACGCAATCGCCGGCGGCGTCAAACACCGGCTGGTAGTGCAACACAAAGGCGCGCCGGTCGATGGCATTGCTGATCATCTCGCCCCACTCCCGCGCCGGGCGGGCGTTGCTGGCATCGTCGGGCTCGGCCAGCGACCAATTGCCGCCGCCCTCGCAGTGGTGCTGGGCCTGGCGCAGGGCCATATCCGCCTGAGACAAGAGCTTGTTGTCTCGATCGATGACCTCCGAGCAGGCCGCGCCCACATAGGGAAGTAATTCTTTGCTCTCGTACCAACTGCGGCGCGACAGGGAATTGATAATTTCTTCGGCCAGCTGCTTGGCTTCGGCCTCGTCCAGCTCCGGTACAAAAATTGAAAAATCAGCACCTGAGCGGCGACCAATAATAGCCTCGTTATTGACGACCACCTCTTTTAAGGTGCTGGCAATGGAGAGCAAGCAATCATCGCCGGCGTCGCGGCCGTGCTGATTGTTGTATTCGATCAGTCCCTGTATCTGCAGTAACAACAGGGCGCCGCGGTTGCCGCTGCGCTCAGATTCAATATAGGCATCAAAGCGGGCATCAAAGTCGCGAGATCGGA
>JAOXRV010000095.1 GCA_025800435.1 Cellvibrionaceae bacterium
CTACCAGTATTCGCATCGGATGTGGAGCGCCTAAAGTTGGATTACCAACTGTTGCTTGGCGGAAAGCTACTCAGCTCGCCAAGCGTTATGATGTTGGCTGATTCCCAGGTGAAGGTGGCTACGCAAACACCGGCAGGTAAAACACTGTCCTTGCAAGTGATGGCCAGTGACACTTCAGGCGCCGGTGTGGTATTAGCGCATACCCTACAGCACGGCGATAAAATCACTAAGCCCAAAATAAAAATCAACTATGGCCAGCAGGCCAGGGTAAAAGTTGGTGAGCTAGAGCTTACGGTGATTGCACAAGGCCTTAAGGCCAATGAGCCTGGCAGGCTAAAGCCCGCAACAAACTAAGCACAGCCAAAACCCCAGGCCCCAAGCAAAATTGGCCCCGCAGTAAGGGCCGTTTTGGGCGGGTTGCTAGCGAACCTTTTTCCTACCGGGTTTGCCCTGTACCGCTTTAAAGCGCGGGTTGGATTTGCAAATAACGTATAAGCGCCCACGGCGTTTAACCACTTGGCAGTCTGGGTGTCGGGATTTGGCGCTTTTGAGCGAGCTGAGCACCTGCATTAGCTTTTGATCCTTTTACTAAAGCGCTTATTAAACTTGGCAATTTGGCCGTCGGTTTGGGCAACCCGCTGCTTACCGGTATAAAAAGGGTGCGAGGCACTGGATACGTCGATAGCCATATAGGGGTAGGTCTTGCCTTCATATTCTGCCGTGCGGCTGGTACTCAAGGTTGAGCCAATAAGAAAATAGGTGTCAGATGCGGTGTCGTGGAACAGTACATCGCGATATTCTGGGTGGATGCCAGGTTTCATAGTGGGTCTCCTGAGTTAATTTCAATAATGTTATAACATAACTAAATGAACTGTAAATAGCAATCATTATCATATGGCTGTGTTATGATTCGGCGGCAGCCGCAGTTTTGGCTGCCTGCACCGCTGCTTATCCCGTGGTGCTATCAAGGGCTGTTTCCAGCGTTTACGTTATTTTTTAAATTGGATTTTCAAATGACCCGAGCCAAGGCAGTTTTACAGATAGTTTTCACCGCTATAGCGGTTATTGTTTATCTTTTAGCCTATTACATGGCGTTTAATTTTAGTGACATGTTTACCAGCTTTAACGCACCCATTCCAACACTGACTAAATATCTGGTTTATCACCGGGGCATTTACCTGTTTTTTATTGGCCTAAGCGTTTTATCCCTGTTTGGGCTTTGGGGCAGCAAGCTAGGCCAGGGCTGGCAAAAGGCTTTGTTTCGCGTAAGCGTGTTTAATTTAATAGGGTCGGGAATACTATTTGCCTTGTTGACGGTGGCGATATATTTACCGGTCATTAGCAGTAATAGTGCTTAAGCCAAGCGCAATAACCCCAACGCTTGGGGTGGCGGGTATAAATAATTACCAAAACCATCGGCAGGAAAAATCATGAAGTCTATTTGGTATCTGTACATAGCCCTTTTACTGTCTTTGGGGGTGGGCAGAATGGTTGAAAGAATATTGGCACAAAGCGGTGGCTTCTCAAGCCGGTACTTGCCTATTATTTTTATGCTAACAATTTCAGTGGGCGTCTATGGCTATATTAACAATAAGCCCATTCTAGCTTCTTGGTTTTGGAAGGTTATTTTTGGGCTGACGTGTGTCTTAAGTTTAAGCGCGCTGGTGTATGCAGTTGTGATTGGCTTGTATGTTGGTGGCGATGTGATGATCTGGGCTGGGCTACTTTTGTTGGTGGCTGTGTTACTTATTCCGGCGATGATTAGTTTGCAAAAATACTCGTCTGGGGATAGAGAGTATTGGTAAAGGCTGTGCCGCAGGGGGCGGTGACAAATAATACAGTATTAGTTTTACGGAGCACAAAATGAAGTTATGGAAAGGAATTTGGATAATAGTTGTTGCGTTGATGCACACCTTGTTTGCGTTCAGCTTTCTGGGGCCTGAGTATGAGGGGATTGTTAGCCGAGGAATAATAGGGTCAGTGAATTCGACTGAGTCGAGTTTAGCGGCTTGGTTCTTCTTGTTTGGGGTGTTTGTCTTTGCTTTGGGCTTAATAGTTCTATCGCTAGAGAGGAACGATATCGATTTTCCAAAAAGTGGAGGCCTATGCCTTCTATTGATGGTTCTTCTCGGTGCTGCGCTAATGCCAAAATCTGGATTCTGGCTGTTAATCCCCCCTCTGTTGGTCATTTGTGTATCCAAAAATGAGGGTGCCAAGGCAGCTTAACCGTGAATATCGGCTGTCGTTACAAGCAGCGCTGCGGCGCAGGTGTTCGTTTTAGAGCCCCATGTTCGGGGGCTTGAGTTATTCAGAGCTACCCTGGCCACAGCAAGTCATTGTTAATTCCGTCGTCTGCTTTCAACACGCCGCGGCCCCTGGGCTGGTGTAGACAGTACCGGGCTTGTGGGTGTGAGGGTGTGGCTCAGGGGCTTTAGGCGCATCACCGTCATGCTGTTGCCCGGCGCATCCGATATGGCAATAAAGCGGGTGCCGCTGTTCTTATCAACTTCCAGATCAATCCAGCGGGCCCGGTGGGCAATATTGTGTTGTCCAATTGGGTTGTGGTCGGCCAGGCTATTATTTGCGGCCGAACCCATTTGGCGCACTCTGACCGAGTAGGGCGGCATTGTTGTTCTGGTGATTCCCTCAACCTTTTGGTTGCGCAGCTCCATATCAAAGGCCGACCAGTCTTGGCTGAGTTTTTGCCAAGTGTTTTGTTGGTGATTGTATTTGTGAATGTTGACCATGCTTAGGTAAAAATCTTCGCCCGCTATCTCTAGGTCGGGCATCATGCTCAAGCCAGCACTGGTGTTAAAAGCGGGCCCCATAGTGGTCCAGCTATTATTGGCGCGGTTATAGCGATAGATATAAACCCGGTTGGGGGTGCCACCCTGGCCATCGAGAAACACACTTAGATAGGCGTTGTCGTTTCTAATTTCTAGGTCGGTAAAGCGCACGGTGCCGGCGTAGCCAAAACCATAGCTGCCGCGCATATCCCACTGACCGGTGGCGCGGTTAAACGCTTGCACCACCGCCCCCGGGCTGCGCGGCGGGCTATAGCTTCGGTAGCCATTGTAGGAAACATAAGGCCGGCCTTTAAACACCTCGATATCCAAATGGCGGGCATTGGCCAAGCTAAAGGCTGGCTGGCCCACATAGTCCCAACTATTGGCGGCTTGGTTGTAGCGCATCACCGAGGCCTTGCGCCCAACATTGGCTACGGTTTCTTCAAAGGCGACAAACATCTCGCCATCGGCAATGGCTATTTTGGGCGATTGGCCAGCCGCTTGCGAAAAGCCGGGTGGGCCCACATTGACCCAGGCGGGGCCATTGGCGGCGCGGGTCATAACGCTGATTTTGTTGCCGTGGGCAGCGTCCACAAATACCACATAGGGGCGATCTTGGCGCAGCGCCAAATCAATTTGGCCATGCCCAAGGTTGCCGAAGTTCGCATTGCCCTCAAACTGCCAGCGCAGTGTGCTGGCCATTTGCTGTGTGGCCTGAAGCTGATTGAGTTGCGCATTGCCCGGCACAATTTGCGCCGCCGCGCCCGCTGCAAAATAAGTTGCCAACACCGACAAAATTGCCGCCTTAGCTTTCTTCATGCGATTGCTCCCGTACCCATTTAACAATTTTTCCTG
>JAOXRV010000100.1 GCA_025800435.1 Cellvibrionaceae bacterium
CGCTGGTTGCATATCGATAAAGTCGATCACCACTAGGCCACCCATATCGCGCAGACGCAGCTGGCGGGCGATTTCATCGGCCGCTTCTAAGTTGGTTTGCAGGGCGGTTTCTTCGATATCGCCGCCCTTGGTGGCACGGGAGGAGTTGATATCAATAGAAACCAGGGCTTCGGTGACGTCGATGACAATAGAGCCGCCCGAGGGCAGTTTTACTTCGCGTTCAAAGGCGGTCTCGATCTGGCTTTCAATCTGGTAGCGATTGAAAAGCGGAATATCGTCCTCGTAAAACTTAACCTTGCTTTGGTAGTTGGGCATAAAGTGCGAGATAAACACCTGCACCAGGTCGTAGGCCTCGCGGTTGTCGACCACTACCTCGCCGATATCCGGGCGCAGATAGTCGCGAATTGCGCGAATAATTACATTGCTTTCCTGGAACAAAAAGGCCGGGGCTTTTTCTTCTTCGGCTTCGGTTTTGAGCTTGCTCCACAGATTTAGCAGGTTGTCGAGATCCCACTGCAGTTCTTCGGCACTGCGGCCAACCCCGGCGGTGCGCACAATTACGCCCATGCCGTTGGGCACTTCGATAGAGGCCAGGGCCTCACGCAGCTCGCTGCGGTCATCACCGTCGATACGGCGCGAGATACCACCGGCGCGGGGGTTATTGGGCATTAATACCAAATAGCGGCCGGCTAGGCTGATAAAGGTGGTCAGGGCTGCGCCCTTGTTGCCGCGCTCTTCTTTTTCGATTTGCACGATAACTTCCATGCCCTCTTTAACCACGTCTTTGATCTTGACGCGGCCATCGATATCTTTGGGGGACTTGCTGAAGTATTCGCGGGAGATTTCTTTAAGGGGCAAAAAGCCGTGGCGCTCGGCGCCGTAGTCCACAAATGCGGCCTCTAGGCTGGGCTCGATGCGGGTAATTTTACCCTTGTAGATATTGGCTTTTTTCTGTTCGCGGGTGCGGTTTTCAATGTCCAGGTCGTACAGCCATTGGCCGTCTACCAGGGCTACGCGCAGCTCTTCGGGCTGGGTAGCGTTGATTAACATTCTTTTCATACTGTTCCTGTGATAGCGCGTTGCGCAATATTAGGACGCGGGCGGGCGGTGCAATAGGGAAGGGGTAAGTGCCACCGGGGGCGGGGACAGTTGAGCACTGATGCGGGCGCGGGCCTGGGGCCCGCTGCCGTTGGTATATCGGCAGCGCGTGGCGCTAACCGGGCAGCGTTGCAGGCCGCTTGGTTTGGCCTGCTGCATGCGTTTGTCATACCTGTACACCCGCCTTTACCCAGGCTTGTGGCCGGGGGCGGTATCAGTGCTATCTCTGTCGCTGTGGTTTGACCGCCCGGGCGTTAACTCATATGCCTTGGGGCCTTTGCCGGTGACCCAGCCAAATTTATATTGTTGGGGGTCTGGGGTGCCGTTCGTAACGTTGTACAGCCCTCATTAGGGTCACGTTGCAAACCACAGCCTAAAACTTACGTCTTCAACTATTGGCCGGCGCTCACGCCGATTACTTCATTAATATGTCGCCGCTGGGGGCCGTTGGCCGGCAGGGGGACATGCCATTGGGCGACCTTTGAGGGGCCCAGTTGATAATTCCCAAACAGCTGCCAAATTCAGTGCTTAGCTGTTTGCTTTGCTCTCGTGGAGCCTGTGTTTGGCGGTATTTTCTAGGAGGATCCAGTGCCAATCTATGCCTGCTGGGCGGCCTTGGCCGCTATCGCTTTATCTATATTCACTGCAGCGCCACTTGGGCTATCAGTGTGCAGGCGCACCGGACTTGTCCGAAAACCAGCCCAAACCGCAGCCGGAGTATAGCCCTATATTAAAACCCAGGCAAATCAGGCTCTTATAAGGAACTGTTAAGAGGAGGCAGAGCCGATATGGCTTGAATTTGAGCTGGCTGTGCCGTGGGGCTATAATTGCCGGTGTTAAGCTTAGTCAGCGGCCGATAAAATGCCTATTACCGATGCCAATATCATTGCCCAGGCGCTCGCCAATATAGAGCTTGAGTCTTTGCACCTATCTCCTGAGTTGAGCGAGAAGCTTAAGGCTCAGGATTCAAGTGGTCTAAATACTGATCAGCTGTTAGATATGTTGCGTGAGCGATAAGCCTCTAACTATAGGGGTAGAGCCGGCCTATTACCCTGGCACCAATACCCTAGTAAACCTCCTCGAAATCAAAGATTCGCGTTGCCTCTCGCAAAAAGAAGCTGATTTTACCTTTGTGCGCAGTCTGGAGCTGCTCCAGAGCCCGCCAAGATCCGTTCTCAATAATGATTATGCTTCCTTAAGGGCAATTCATAAGTATCTTTTTCAAGACCTTTACCAGTGGGCGGGCAGGCCGCGCAACTTTGATTTTCGTAAGGGTGGTGATCAGTTTATGCCCGCTACGGAGCTGGAGGATAAGTCTGTTGTAATCTTTGCTGGTGTCAGCAATTTAGGCCAAAACCTAAATCAGCTTCCCCAGCATCTGGCCGATCTATTGAGTAAAATTAATTTTTTCCACCCATTTCCAGAAGGTAATGGTCGCGCCCAGCGCATTTTTCTATCGCTTCTTGTTAAGCAGCATGGTTTTGATCTTAAC
>JAOXRV010000704.1 GCA_025800435.1 Cellvibrionaceae bacterium
ATGTCTTTACCGAGGTTCACCCGGTCTTCCCCATGGGCCGCTATCTGGTTAACAGCTTTCAGCTGCGCAATCTGCTCAACCACGACGGCTGTAAAGGGGTTGCCACCCGCATTCTGCACGTCGGCACCGTCACTTTAGATAAAGAGACCCTCAACGAGCGCTTGGCCAGCGATGCCCACCCCCGTTTAGACGGCATCAAAATCACCTGCTTGGACGGCGAGATTATTATCGATAACCCCGATCACGGCTGTTAATACCGCTTAAGGCCAGCGGCAAATCCTTCCCCAGCCGGCGAGTTAGCCGGCTTTTTGCTCCGCCACCCAGGCCTTAATTAGGCGCTCCAGTACCGAAAGTGGCACCGCACCATTTACCAGCACCTTGGTATGAAATTCGCGCAGGTCAAATTGATCGCCCAGGGCTTTCTCGGCGTATGCGCGCAGCTCGCGTATTTTTAGCTCACCCATTTTGTAAGCCAGGGCCTGGCCCGGCCAGGTGATATAGCGGTCCACCTCGGTGCGAATATTGTGCAGCGACAGCGCACTGTTTGCGGCCATCAAATCAATCGCTTGCTGGCGGCTCCAGCCTTTGGCGTGCATGCCGGTATCTACCACCAGCCGCAGTGCCCGCCACATCTCGTAGGTTAAGCGGCCAAAGCGTTCATAGGGTGTGTTATACATACCCATCTCTTCACCCAGGTATTCGGCGTACAGAGCCCAGCCTTCGCCAAACGGGTGAAAATAATAGTAGCGACGAAACTCGGGCAGCTGTTTTAGCTCGGCCTGAATGGAAATTTGCAGGTGATGCCCCGGCACGGCCTCGTGCAAGGTTAGCGCCGGCAGCTCGTAGAGTGCACGGCTTTTTAGATCGTAGGTATTAATAAAATACTTGCCGGCGCGGCTGCCATCGCCGGCGCCGCGCTGGTAGTAAGCGGGCGTGACCTTGGGCGCTATTTGCGCCGGTATTTCTTCAATACCATAGGGGGTACGCGGCAGGTAGGAGAAATACTCAGGTAATTTGCCGTCAGCTTTTTTGGAAATATACGCGGCGGTATTTAAGTAGCCCTGGGCAGTTTTGGGGTAAAACTGGGGGTCGCTGCGCAAAAATTGTAAGAAGTCTTTAAAGCTGCCCTTAAACTCAACCTGTTTGACTATTTTTTCCATTTCCGCGCGAATACGCTCAACTTCACTGAGTCCCAGCTGATGCACCGCCTCGGGGCTGATATCGACCGTGGTGTAGTAGCGTACAAAGTGTTGGTACAGCTGTCTGCCCTCGGGCACGCTGCTAAGCCCAACCACTTTACGGCAGGCGGGCAAATATTTTTGCTCGTAAAAATCCGCGTAGGCGCGGTACTGGGCAATTACATCGCGCTCAATAATATCTATCGCCCGCTCGCGTAATATAACTTGGCTGGGGGCATCGATGCTGGCGGGCATTTGCTTAAAAGGCTTATAAAAATCACTGTCTTTGGCGGCTTTAATATAGCCGCGAATACCGGCCCCATAGCCCTCCAGTGCATCGCAGGCCTGGGTATTGCCCGATTCAATTCCCGCTTGCATTAATGCCATATTTTGTTCGGCGTAACGGGGAAACTTTTGCAGTCTGGCCAAATAATTATCGTAGTCTTTACGGTTTTTTAAGGCCACCCTTGGGGCGTTGCGGGCAAAGCCATCGTGCCAGCCGGCGTAGGTGGTAAAGGTATAATAGTGCCAGTTAAAATCCAGGGTTTTGCGCTCGTGCTCCAGCATCCAGCGAAACAGCTGATAGTTAACTTTGTTCTCTGCGCTTAAGTCTTCTTCGTTAAGCGAGGCAATCGCGCGCAAATACTTATCCAACACCGCACGCTGTTTGGCCACACCCGCTTCGCTGACATCAGCCAATTGATCGGACCGACGCATATCGCCATTAAGATTGGCCGACAGGGGGTTTAAAGCCAACTGATCCTGCCAGTAGTCCTCCATCAAATCGGCCAGCGAAGCTGCCAGGGCACTGCTGGTAAATAACGTTAAGCACAAGGCGAGGCAAAAACCTTTAACTAAGGACACTACTGACATGCTGACTCCTGGCAACAAACTTGATTAAAACCTGTACAAGCCTATATAAGTGGGTATTATTTTACGGACTTGGCCAACATTATAACGAGCAACCATGACAAAACCCGAAAACAACAGAGAAGCTGCGAAGCCGAAAAGCAAACCCGGGGTTTTCGATATTGTATTGAGCACCCTGGCGGCGGGTTTTGGGGTGCAGAGCGATAAAAACCGCGAGCGCGATTTTGAGCAAGGCAATATGCTGGCCTATATCGTTTCCGGCCTGCTGTTTACCCTGTTGCTGGTGGTAGGCGTGGTGCTAGTGGTGAAAATGGTGCTGCCAGAATAGAATGGGCTTTGCGCGGCCCGCCCACAGGGGCAGGCCTACGCAACAGCACAGCGTTTGGCTACCCTAATGCGGCTCTACCCCAAGTTGTTTCAGCAAAACCCTTACATGACCATTCAGTGCGACCACGTT
>JAOXRV010000157.1 GCA_025800435.1 Cellvibrionaceae bacterium
TTCTTTTTGCACAGACAGTAGCTCGGCAGCGAATAAAACACAAGCCCAGTAAGCACAACGAGGCACTACCCACTGTCTTGACAGGAGTCAAAGCGCAAGCTGCACGGCGTTGCAGACTCACGCCTCTGTAACGCCGTGCAGCGGCGGGTGTTATAAAAATCATGGATGATTTTTATAACACAGTAGGTAAAAGCACATAAAAAAACCCCAGGCGCCTACAGGGAACCTGGGGTATAAACAACCGACTGATGTTGAAAGCTTAAGCGGTTTCAGTTGCCTTGGGTGCAGCTGGGGCGGCTGGGGCGGCCGCTTCGTCCAGTGACTTCTTGATGCTGTTAAGGCTCTTCTTCATGGCATCAACACTCTTGGTCAGCTTGTCGACCTTGGCTTCTAAACGCTCTAAATCTTCGCTGTCGTCACCGAGCAGGGCGCCGCGTACTTTTTGCAGGCGCTCTTCAATGCTGCTGGTGGCCTCGGAAACACTGTCGCTGATTTTGTTCTTCTTCAGCTTGTCCTGGGCATCGTCGAAGGCATCATCCAGGCTCTTGAGGGTTTCTTCTTCAAGCTCTTCGCCTTTTTTCACCAGCTCTTTAAACAGCTTGGGGGTTTCCTTGCTGGCTTTTTCATAAACGTCTTTAGCTTCGTCGTAAGCCTTGCCGTAGGCACCGAGGCCAGCTAGCCATACGTTTTTGGCGAAGTCACCGTAGCGGTCGATGGTGCTTTTGTCTTCGGCAACTTTCTTGGTGGTTTTCTTAGTGGTTTTCTTGGCAACTTGTTTGGCCATGATTAAATCCTCGCATTGGTTTGTCGTAAGCGGGATCGACAACCCCTATCCCATTGCTGCCTAGAATAGGGACAAAAATTAGAAAGCGCACCCTAGAGATCAGTTTTTTTGTCGCACTGCCCTGCCTCGGCCCCCAGTATCTGGCTGCGCAGATAGACCGGCAGCCACCAGCACAGCAAGTCGGCCCTGGGAGGTTGACTTAAATAGGGGTTAGCCAACAGCAGTAACTTGGGCCGGTGCTGATCCAGCCACTGGATTTCGGCGCCAAAGTGGCGCCGGTACAGGGCCTCCAGGGAACCATCGCTGAAGGCTTTGCCAAGGCCGTAGTCGATGCGCTCAAGCGCCCATTGGTAGTTTCGGTGAATATGAATATAGATGGGGTATGGGTAGTAGAGTACCAGGCTATCGGCCAGCGCCAGTTCGGGGTAGCGCCCGCCCCAGCCCCGCTGTTCTTTTAGGGCCTCGCTCAGGCCCCTAGGAATGGCATCAAAGCGCCGGGCCGCCAACATCGGGAAGAGGTTTTCCAGCTGCGGGGTGCCGCTGACCCTAAAGCCATTGTGCTCTAAGATCGAGTAGTCCCGCCAGTGGCGGCCAAAGCCCAGCTTAAAGCCCCGGCGCAGCGACGCCAACTCCTCGATAGTGGCCAGTTCAGCCAACTCTTGCTTGCGCACCACCAGCAGTCGCAGGCCCAGCATGCCGGCCAAGTAAGGGTATTTGGAGCGAGACAACTCGGGTATATCAAATAAGCTGTGTGCCGATAGGGTCGCCAGCATCGGGGTTTTACCCTGGCGCATGATCGATACCGCGCGCTGTTGGGTCAGGGGCATGGGCCAGGGCTTGAGCACTAAGCGAGGTTGGCTCGACTGGGTATAGCTGAGGGCCAAGCTGATCAGCTCACTGCGAAATTTGCTTTTAACCTGCCTCTGGAAATACCAGATAGTAAACGGCTCGGAGCTGGTACCCAACTGACTGGCAATGGCCGTCTGGGCCTTGGCCTGCGGCGCTGCCAGGGCCCAGCTAAGCACTAGCCCAAGCAGCCCGATGTGCCAGCCTGCTCGATTCGGCGCTGGGTTCGATAATAACCGTTTCATAACTCTTCACTTGGGCCGGTCAACAGCGCCAGCTTAACCCAGGCCCGCTTAAGCGATCACCTGTTAGGGGTAAATGGCGCCAAGTTTGGTTATTTAGAACTATGCCTAGGCAAGTTTATTGCTGTATGAATTAAGAAATGAGCATTAGGCAAGTATAAAAAAAGCGGGCCATGGCCCGCTTTTTATTCACCCGTTGATGATTACCAGCCGGTGATCTCTTTCAACGCTGCGCCGATATCGGCCAGCGAGCGCACGGTTTTAACACCGGCGTCTTGCAGGGCGGCAAACTTCTCGTCGGCGGTACCTTTACCACCGGAGATAATGGCACCGGCGTGGCCCATGCGCTTACCTGGAGGTGCGGTAACACCGGCGATGTAAGACACCACAGGCTTGCTGACATTGGCCTTGATATAGGCAGCTGCCTCTTCCTCGGCGGTACCACCGATTTCACCGATCATTACAATCGCCTCGGTCTTATCGTCGTTCTGGAACATTTCCAGAATATCGATAAAGTTAGAGCCGGGGATTGGGTCGCCGCCGATGCCCACACAGGTGGACTGGCCGTAGCCGTAATCGGTGGTCTGCTTAACCGCTTCATAGGTCAAGGTACCGGAGCGGGATACGATGCCAACCTTACCGGGCAGGTGAATATGGCCGGGCATAATGCCGATCTTACACTCGCCTGGGGTAATCACACCGGGGCAGTTGGGGCCGATCAGGCGCACACCCAACTCGTCGCACTTCACTTTGGCGTCGAGCATATCCAGGGTGGGAATACCTTCGGTGATACACACCACCAGCTTAACGCCGGAGTGGGCCGCTTCGAGGATAGAATCCTTACAGAAAGGCGCAGGCACGTAGATTACCGAGGCGTCGGCGCCGGTGGCGGCTACCGCTTCGCGCATGGTGTTAAATACGGGCAGACCCAGGTGGGTGGTGCCACCTTTACCGGGGGTTACACCGCCAACCATATTGGTGCCGTAGGCAATCGCTTGCTCAGAGTGAAAAGTGCCCTGTGAGCCGGTAAAGCCCTG
The DNA here is from genome assembly GCA_025800435.1 of Cellvibrionaceae bacterium. Taxonomy (GTDB): domain Bacteria; phylum Pseudomonadota; class Gammaproteobacteria; order Pseudomonadales; family Cellvibrionaceae; genus Pseudoteredinibacter. Next base: position 2,910 of record JAOXRV010000157.1, read on the forward strand.
ACATAATACCTTGGTGTTCTTGTCGATTAAAACGCTCATTTATTTGCCCTCCGCAGCTTTTACTACCTGCTGAGCAGCATCGGTCAAGCTAGTTGCCGCAATAATGTTTAAACCGCTCTCGGCCAGTACCTTAGCACCCAGCTCAGCGTTGTTACCTTCCAGGCGTACCACCACGGGTACTTTTACGCCCACTTCTTCAACCGCACCGATTACGCCTTCGGCAATCAGATCACAGCGCACAATACCACCGAAGATATTGATCAGTACCGCTTCAACGCTGTCGTCGGATAGAATGATCTTAAAGGCTTCGATTACTCGCTCTTTGGTGGCGCCGCCACCCACGTCGAGGAAGTTGGCAGGCTGGCCGCCGTGCAGCTTAACGATATCCATGGTACCCATGGCCAGGCCGGCACCGTTGACCATGCAGCCGATGTTGCCATCGAGGGCCACGTAGTTCAGCTCCCACTTGGCGGCGTGGGCCTCACGCTCGTCTTCCTGGGTGGGATCGTGCATCTCTTTGATCTTGGGCTGACGGTAGAGGGCGTTGGAGTCGATGTTGATCTTGCCGTCCAGGCAGTGCAGATTGCCCTGGTCGGTGATCACCAGCGGGTTAATTTCCAGCAGCGCAAAGTCATAGTCTTCAAACATCTTTGCCAGGCCCAGGAAGATCTGGGTGAACTGCTTGATCTGTTGGCCTTGCAGGCCCAGCTGGAAAGCCAGGTCGCGGGCTTGATATGGCTGGGCGCCTACCAGGGGATCAATCTCGGCTTTGAGGATCTTTTCGGGGGTCTCTTCGGCGACTTTTTCAATCTCAACACCGCCTTCGGTAGAGGCCATAAAGACAATGCGGCGAGTGGAGCGATCGACCACCGCACCCAGGTACAGCTCCTGGGCAATATCGGTGCAAGATTCAACCAGAATGCGGCTGACGGGCTGACCGTTTTCGTCTGTCTGGTAGGTGACCAGATTATTGCCCAGCCAATGCTTGGCGAATTCTTCAATCTCGGCTTTGTTATCAACCAGCTTTACACCGCCAGCTTTGCCCCGGCCACCGGCGTGAACCTGAGCTTTAACTACCCACTTGTCGCCACCGATAATAGCGGCAGCACCTGCGGCTTCAGCTGGTGTCTCGGCGGCTACGCCCTTAGATACCGGCAAACCGTACTCGGCAAACAGTTGTTTGGCCTGATACTCATGCAAATTCATGATGTTTTTCCGTTAATTGATCCAATGCTGCAAGCAGCACGCTTAGTTAAACAACGCAACACGGCAGTCCCCTGCCCCGCTGCGTCCACAGTCTTTGCGCTGGCCAGATCTAGATCCCGCTCTAAGGGCCAGTGCTGTGGGCGGTTAAGCCCCATCCTTTTGTTGTTGTAATAATCCTGATCAGGCGGGCCTTGCCCGCCTGCTAAAATTCTTATTTGCGACGCTTGCGGTTAGGCATATGAATGGCGTGGCCATTCACCGCCAGGGCCGCTTCTTTCACCGCCTCGGAAAAGGTTGGGTGGCTGAATACGGTCATGCCGATATCTTCGGCGGTGGTGCCAAATTCCATCGCCAGGGCCACCTGCTGCACCAGATCGGCGGCGTTGGGGCCGACCACATGACAGCCCAGTACCCGGTCGGTCTTGGCATCGGCAATCATCTTCACCATGCCCTCGGCCTGGTCTGAAGCCACTGCCCGGCCAATCGCCATAAATGGGAAGGTGCCCACATTATACTCTTCACCGTCGGCTTTTACCTGCTCTTCGGTGCGCCCTACGGCGGCCACCTCGGGCTGGATATAAATCACGCTGGGAATAATATCGTAGTTAACCAGCGGCTTCTGCCCGGCGATACGCTCGGCCACCATTACCCCCTCTTCCGAGCCCTTATGGGCCAGCATCGGGCCGCGCACCACATCGCCAATGGCCCACACGCCGGGCGCACTGGTGGAGCACAGATCGTTAACATAGATAAAACCGCGCTCATCAAGGTTAACACCGCAGTCGCCCGACAGCAGGCCCTCGGTAAAGGGGCGACGGCCGACACAGACAATCAGTTTATCAAAGGTCTCGGTCTGGGCGTTGCCATCGCCATCTGTGTAGCTAACCACAACCTCTTTGCCTTTTACCTCAGTGCCGGTAACCCGGCAGCTGGTGCGAATATCCATACCCTGTTTGGTCAGGATCTTGCGGGTCTCTTTGGCAATACCCTGATCCATCATGGCAAGGAAGTGATCCAGCGCCTCCAGGCATACCACCTTGGAACCCAAGCGGCCCCATACCGAGCCCAGCTCTAAACCGATAACCCCGGCCCCAATAACACCTAAGCGCTCGGGTACCTCGGTCAATTCCAGCGCACCGGTGGAATCGATAATGGTATCGCCATTAACCGGGGCAACCGGAATATCCACGGGCACCGAGCCAGAGGCCAGGATCACATTGTCGGCCTCAAGTTCTTTTACATTGCCCTCAAAATCGGTGTACTCGACCTTGCGCCCGGCCAGCAGTTTGCCAGTGCCGTACAGGGAGCTGACTTTATTGGCTTTAAACAGGCCGCTGATACCACCGGACATCTGCTTAACCACCTGGGCCTTGCGCTCAATCATGGCCTTAACGTCGATGGTGACATCGCCGGT
>JAOXRV010000167.1 GCA_025800435.1 Cellvibrionaceae bacterium
GGGCTAGGTGATGCCTTGGGTGGGCGGCGGCCACGGCAGTTTGGTAGAGGGTGATAAGTTGTTGAATTGTCTCCATGGGGGGAGTGTGACAGTTTGAGGGGGGAGTGTGAAGGCGTAGCCCCCTGCCGCTCCGCCAGATACTAAAAAGCCCCAGCAGCTTGCGCTGCTAGGGCTTTTTAGTATCTGGCGGACCGGACGGGACTCGAACCCGCGACCCCCGGCGTGACAGGCCGGTATTCTAACCAACTGAACTACCGGTCCGCATATCTTGACGTAAATTGGTGGGTGGTACAGGGATCGAACCTGTGACCCTCGCCTTGTAAGGGCGATGCTCTCCCAGCTGAGCTAACCACCCCCTGCCAAGAAGCTGCGCATTCTACCGGAAGGCCTATCTAAGTCAAGGATTTTTATGGGTTTTTTACCGAGTTATTCGGCGCTACCCAAGCTTAACGATAGCCGCCATCAAGATAGATCAGCGGGTCGATGACTTCGCCACCAAGCTCCACCGCTTCAATACGGCCGATAACTATATGGTGGGTACCATAGGGGTGGCACTGGTCGACCACGCAACTAAAGCTCACCTGACTGTCCGCTAATAGCGGGATACCGGCATTATTGTCGTACCAATGGCCAGTTTGAAAGCGCGCTTCGCCCTGTTCGGCGCCGGCACAAATATTGGAAATTTGTTGCTGCTCGCGCCCCAAAATATTAACCCCAAAGGCACTGCCAACTTGCAGCGCCGCACATAAACTGGTGGCCCGGTTGACGCAAACCAACAGCGAAGCCGGCTGGTCGGACACCGAGGTAATCGACGAGGCAGTCATCGCCAGGCGCTGGGTTTCTGTGCGGGCGGTAACCACCCCTACCCCCGAGGCCAGCCGGCGCATGCCCTGTTTCATGGCCTCGGCTAGAGACTGTTCACTATTCATACAAACCACTCGATTCATTGTTATAAAAGGCGCCAAGCTTACCTTAAGCCGGCCCCAGCCACCAGCGTGGCACGATTCTTGAGTCAACCCAGCTAAGCGCAAGCGACCGACACCGAGTCACCCTAAGAAACCCAATCAAGTGGGGCTACCACAGGGGCGAGCGCACCAATTTTGTGCACAGGAATAGCAATGGGTCCAACACAGACCATTTTTAAAGTCCGGCGGGAATACAATCAATGGGTCGCTAACGAGACCCTTGAGGACTATGCCCTGCGCTTTACTGCCAAGGATGCCCGGCGCTGGTCCTGCGCCCAGGTGGGGCAAACCGCGCTGGGCGCAGTGGCTTTTTTAGCGCTGGAGGCGCTGGCCGCTACCGCCACCTTGCAATACGGCTTTATCAATAGCTTTTACGCCATGCTGGCCCTGGCACTGGTGATTTTTGTCACCGGTATCCCGATCAGCTACTACGGCGCCAAACATGGCCTGGATATTGATTTACTGACCCGAGGCGCGGGCTTTGGCTACCTTGGTTCGACCGTTACTTCGCTAATTTACGCCTCGTTTACGTTTATCTTTTTTGCCATCGAGGCGGCGATCATGGCCTCGGCGCTGCAGGCTTTGTTTGGTATTCCCCTGTACCTTGGCTATGTTATCTGCGTGCTGTTGGTGGTGCCACTGGTCACCCACGGCATTACCGCGATCAGCCGCTTCCAAATTGGCAGCCAAGCCCTATGGCTGGTATTACAACTGGCGGCACTGGCCTTGGTGGTCTACCACGAGTTTGCCCAAGTTGAGGATTGGCTGGCCTATGCCCCGCCCCAACAAGCCGGGGCCGAGAGCTTTAACCTAGTGTTATTCGGCGCCTGCTCGTCGTTATTTTTTGCACTGGTGGCGCAAATAGGTGAGCAGGTCGACTACCTGCGTTTCTTACCCGAAAAAACCCCAGCCAACCGCCGCAGCTGGTGGTTTTGGATGCTGCTCAGCGGCCCGGGCTGGATCCTGTTTGGGATGATAAAAATGTTGTTCGGCGCCTTTTTGGCCTACCTCGCCCTCGGCGCCATGATTCCCATTGAACAGGCCACCGACCCTATTTACCTGTACCAGCTGGCGTATGCCTATGCCACCGACTCCCCTACCCTAGCGCTGGCCTTGGCCGGGCTGATGGTGGTGCTGTCGCAGTTAAAAATTAACGTCACCAATGCCTACGCCGGGTCGATTGCCTGGTCGAATTTCTTCTCCCGCTTAACCCACTCTCACCCGGGTCGGGTGGTGTGGCTGCTGTTTAACTTAATCATCGCCCTGGTGTTAATGGAGTTGGGAATCTACCGGGTGCTGGAAGCCATCCTCGGGGTGTTTGCAATTGTCGCCATCAGCTGGCTGGGCTGCTTGAGTGCCGATTTAATTGTCAATAAACCGCTGGGCCTAAGCCCGGCTGGCATCGAGTATAAACGCTCGCACTTGTACGACATTAACCCGGTCGGCTTTGGCTCAATGGTCATTGCCAGCGCGGTGGGTTTTTTGTGCTACCTCGGCGATCTCGGTGAGACCGCCCGCCACCTGGCACATTACATCAGTTTAGCCTGTTGTTTTATCTGTGTACCGCTATTGGCAATACTCAGCCGCAGCCGCTACTACTTGGCCCGCCAGCAGGACGAGCTGATCGACGTACGCTTAATCGACAGCGCTGCTGTGCCGGCTAAATGTCAGTGTAGCCTATGCGAAAACCAATTGGATATTGAAGACATCAGCTACTGTCCGGCCTACGCCGAGCCGATTTGTTCGCTGTGCTGCTCGCTGGATGCACGCTGCATGGATCGCTGTAAAAGCAACGCCGGTTTTTTTGATCAACTGCGCACCCTGATCGCGCTGATTGCACCGGCTCGGGCTGCGCGTATCGCAGATTCCAGGCTGACCCACTTTATTGGGGTTTTCTCGGTGATGGCGGTTCTGTTCGGTGGCTTTTTGGCCTTGATCTACTACCACTTTCAAGCCCCCGCGGACGCCGATCGGGAGCTGCTGCGAGCCGCTATGTGGGCGGTTTTTTATGTGTTGCTGGTTATTTGCGGGGTCTTGTCTTGGTTATTTCTGCTGGCCAAGGAGAGCCGCCAGGTGGCACAGCAGGAATCCAGCCGACAAACCGCGCTGCTGCGCAGGGAAATTGAGGCCCACCGCGCCACCGATATCGAGCTACAGCGGGCCAAAGACCAAGCTGAGCACGCCAACGCCGCCAAGTCGCGCTACCTCTCTGGCATTAGCCACGAGCTGCGCACGCCGCTGCAATCCATGCTTGGCTATGCCCAGTTATTGCAAATGCGCGAGGATATTCCCACCCGCCATCAGCGTGCGCTTAAAATTATCCGCAACTCTGGTGAACACCTGGCGGATTTAATCGAGGGACTGTTGGAGATTTCAAAAATAGAAGCCGGGCGGCTAGAGCTGGCGCGCGCCCCTATTGCCCTGCCGGAACTGTTATCGCAACTGGTGGATGTATTTTCCCAGCTGGCTGAAGACAAAAGCCTGGAGTTTAATTTTCATTTACACAGTACTCTGCCCGCGATGGTGATCGGCGATGAAAAACGCCTGCGCCAAATTCTCACTAACCTGCTCTCCAATGCGATAAAATATACGCCCACGGGCCGGGTCGATTTTCATGTTAACTACCGCTATCAAATCGCCGAGTTTGAAGTGATCGACACGGGCATCGGTATCGAAGCTGACGACCTCAAACGCATCCTCAAGCCGTTTGAGCGAGTCCACAAACAACAGTTGCCGAACATTTCCGGCACTGGGCTGGGGCTGACCATTGTACACCTGTTGACCGAGGTCACTGGCAGCGAGCTGAGTATTCAATCCACCCCAGCTCTGGGCAGTCGATTTAAACTGACCATGATGCTGGCCCCGATCGACCAGGCCGCTCCCGACCCCACCCCGGCCTCGACCGAAATTATCGGCTACCAGGGGCCGCCCAAAAGCGTGTTGGTGGTCGACGACGAAGCCCTGCACCGCAGCGTTATCGCCGAATTATTAGCGCCCCTGGGCTTTAAGGTCTACAGCGCTGACAGTGTACAACAGGGCCAGGAACTGCTGCACAGCGTCAGCCCAGACATCGCCATCTTGGATGTCAATATGCCCACCGGCAGCGGTCTTAAGCTGGCGCACGAACTAAACCAGCGGCAGCCACCAACGCCGATTATTATGCTCAGTGCCGAGGCCCGCGAGCCGGTGCCCGGCGATGCCCGTTACGATGCCTATATGAGCAAGCCGGTTCGCCACCGGGCCCTGCTGGATAAAATCGGCAGTCTATTAAAACTGCAGTGGCGATTAAAAAAGCCCCGGCAGCCTGTCCGCCCAACTCAGGCCATCGCAGATTTTAGCCAGCTGCCGAGCTCGCCACTGCTGCTAAAGCTGCTGGAGCAAACTCGAATTGGCTACCGCAAAGGTGTGCTCGACAGCCTCGCGCAACTGGCCCAAACCGATACCTTAAACAGCGCCCAGCTAGAGCAGTTAAACCAGCTGGCCGAACATATGCAATTTGACAAAATAGAGAGTCTGCTCGCCAATGTCCTTACTTGAAAAAAACGACAACCACGATGTGGTGCTGGTGGTGGATGATTCCGCCGACGCCCTCAGCATGGTCAACGATACCCTGGAGCAAGTCGGGATTGATACACTGGTGGCACTGGAAGGCCAACAGGCGCTGACCATTGCCAAGCGTATGCGCCCGGATATGATTTTATTGGATGCGCTAATGCCGCGCATGGATGGCTTTGAAACTTGCCGGCGGCTAAAGGCCGACCCGGACCTGGCGGCGATTCCAGTGATATTTATGACCGGCTTAAGCGACACTAAAGATATCGTCAAGGGCCTGGAGGCCGGCGGCGTCGACTACCTGACCAAGCCGATCCGTCCGACTGAATTAATCGCTCGCATTCGGGTGCATTTAAACAACGCCAGAATTACCCAAAACGCTCACAACGCCCTGGATAACGCCGGCCAAATGCTGTTGAGCGTAGACCGGGACGGCGCCCTATTGTGGTCTACCCCCCAAACCGCCCAACACTTGGAAAAACTGGGCAGCGAGCCCCACTGGCAGTTGAACCAAGCGGCGGGTTTAATCAAACGCTGGCTGGCAACCGCTCCCAACCCCGGCGACAAACAGCCACTGGGTGACGACGCCGCCAATTACAGTTTAATGTTTGTGGAAGCCAGGAACCGGCAGGAATATCTGCTGCGGCTGGTAGAAAGCGTGCAGCTATCGGAGCAGGCCCTGCTGCAGCAAAACCTGGGCATTACCCCCCGCGAAGCCGATGTACTGCTGTGGATTGCCCACGGTAAAACCAACCGCGAGGTCGGCCTTATCTTGGACATTAGTCCACGCACGGTCAACAAGCATCTGGAACTGCTGTTTCAAAAGCTCGGGGTTGAAAACCGCACCAGCGCCGCTTCAACCGCGCTAAAATGCCTTAGCCATTACCAGCAGTGAGCATACCCTCTTCGACGATATGCGCAATGATCGCATCGACCCCCTCGCCGGATTTGAGGTTGGCGAATATAAACGGTCGCTCACCGCGCATGGTTTTGGCATCGCGGTCCATCACCTCCAGCGAAGCGCCCACCAGTTCAGCCAAATCTATTTTGTTGATAATCAGCAAATCGGATTTGGTAATGCCCGGCCCGCCTTTGCGCGGAATTTTATCGCCAGCGGACACATCGATCACATAAATGGTTAAATCCGAAAGCTCCGGGCTAAAGGTCGCACTGAGGTTATCGCCGCCGCTTTCTACAAACACCACGTCCAACTCTCCGTGACGGCGATGCAGTTCATCGATGGCGGCCAAGTTCATCGAGGCATCCTCGCGGATTGCGGTGTGAGGACAGCCGCCGGTTTCCACCCCGATAATGCGGTCACTGTCCAACACTTGATGACGAGTTAGGAACTCGGCGTCTTCCTTGGTGTATATATCGTTGGTTACTACCGCAATTTGGTATTGCTCGCGCAGCGCGCCACAGAGGGTGCGCAGCAGCGCAGTCTTACCTGAGCCAACCGGCCCGCCGACGCCCACGCGTAGGGTTTGTTTGGATTTGGTTTGTTGCACAGCAGCTCCTTAGCTTAATCGATTAGGATCGAAACAGACGCGAATACTGGGTCTCGTGCAGGGCACTGGCTATCGCCAGGGCCGGCAAGCTGGCACCGATATCGGCCCGCTGGCGCCGCGCCGAGGCAGCCACACCAGTTTGCAGGTGCCGCTGTAATTCGCTTAGTAATAATTGTGCCTGGGTCTGGCCCAGGGGGATTAATTTAGTCGCCGCCGCGACTTGGTTTTCCAGCCAGCTCCAGCCCAGGCCCAGTGCCGCACTGTCCTCGTCCAGCTGCCAATGGCGAGCGGCAAGGGCAAACACCACCACAAAACTCGGCGCCCGCCCCAACTGGCAGGGGCCTTGTAGATAGGCTTGCAGCTCGGGCTCCAGCGGCCCCAGCAACCGCATTAAGGCCTCGCCCATAGCCTGCTCACCAAGGCGCAGTTCTGCGGTTTCGCGGCAGGCTAACGATAGAGCGTTAAGCTCGTTAATTTCTGCACTGGCGCGCCACAGACAAGCGGGCCGATAGAGCTGACGCAGGATGGGCAAATCGGTGTTGGCCAGGCCGTGCTCAATTTGGGTCTGCAGCCAATCGCCGGCGCTGTGCTGGTCATTGACCCAGCCGGCCTCCACTGCGTATTCCAGCCCCTGAGAAAAGGCGTAGCCGCCAACCGGCAAGCTGGCGCTGGCCAATTGCAGCAAACGCAGGGTCGCCGCTTCAGTGATGATGGTGGTGCCCCCTGCTATAGGCGCCAGACTCGGGCACAAACGGCGCCTGCACTGGTTCAAGCTGCAGCCCCAGTTGTTCAAGCATATCCGCTAGCACATGGTCGGGGCGAATATACAATTCGCGCTCGCCAATGGCGATGGTGACATGACGATTGCCTAGATGGTAACAAGCCCGGCAAAATAACTGCCAATCCTCACAGTGGGCGCGCACTAATTGTTCCGGGGCGGCGACTACCTCCACCTGCTGGCCGCAGTCGGTCTGCAGATGCTCACCCGGCAGTAAACTGTTGCCCCTATCCAAAAATACTCGCAGCGGCCGGCCCGCAACGGTATTGGCTCTAAAGCGACCTTTCTGGCGTAGCTCATAGGGTAAAATCACTTGATCATCGGCGGGCCCAGCCCCGGGGGCAAGGCGTTTATACACATCCATAACACTACTCACTGGGGTTCAAAAAAACCATTAAAACAAACTGTACAACTGCGCCAGCGGCAACCGCTCGGCGGGCTCACAGCTGAGCAATTCACCGTCCACTCGCACCTCGTAGGTCTGGGGGTCCACCTCAATATTAGGTTGCCAACTATTGTGAACCATATCCGCTTTACTTATCTGGCGGGTATTGCGACACGCCAGCAGTTGGCGCTCAAGACCCAGCGCCCCGGCAATATCACGATCCAGCGCGGCCTGGGAGGTAAACGTCACCGAGGTCTTGGCCGCCGCCGCGCCGAGTGCGCCAAACATCGGCCGATAGTGCACCGGTTGGGGCGTCGGTATCGAGGCATTGGCATCGCCCATCGGCGCCGCAGCGATCATCCCGCCTTTTATAATCAGCGCGGGTTTGATACCAAAAAAAGCCGGCTTCCACAGCACCAGATCTGCCAGCTTGCCCAGCTCAATGGAGCCAACCTGGTCGGCGATACCGTGGGCGATGGCCGGGTTAATGGTGTATTTGGCGATATAGCGCTTGGCCCGAAAATTATCCAAGCCGGGCTGGTCCTCGGGCAGCGCACCGCGCTGCTGTTTCATTTTATGGGCGGTCTGCCAAGTGCGGCAGATCACCTCGCCAACCCGGCCCATGGCCTGGGAATCCGAAGCGATCATACTGAAGGCGCCGAGATCGTGAAGAATATCCTCGGCGGCGATGGTCTCCTTGCGAATCCGCGAATCCGCAAATGCCACGTCCTCGGCAATACTGGGGTCGAGGTGATGGCAAACCATCAACATATCCAGGTGCTCATCAACGGTATTGACGGTGTAGGGCCGAGTTGGATTGGTCGACGAGGGCAGTACATTGGCGCGGGCACAAGCTTTAATAATATCCGGCGCGTGACCGCCACCGGCACCCTCGGTGTGGTAAGTGTGGATCACCCGGTCTTTAAACGCCGCCAAGGTGTCGTCAACAAAACCCGACTCGTTTAAGGTATCGGTGTGAATCGCCACTTGAATATCGTATTGCTCTGCCACCGCCAGACAGGTGTCGATAGAGGCTGGGGTAGTGCCCCAATCTTCGTGCAGTTTTAAACCGCAGGCGCCGGCCAGTACCTGCTCCTCCAGCGCCGGCGCCTGGCTGGCATTGCCTTTGCCTAAAAAGCCAAAGTTCATCGCCAAGCTATCGGTGGCCTGAAGCATTTTGCCAATATTCCAGGGGCCGGGGGTGCAGGTGGTGGCATTGCTGCCGGTGGCCGGGCCAGTGC
>JAOXRV010000168.1 GCA_025800435.1 Cellvibrionaceae bacterium
GTGAAGCCAGGTCGAAGCGGTAGCTTTCGATACCTTCTTGCACCGCTTGCTCGGTTTGTTGCAGCTTGCTGATGATCCAGCGGTCGGCCAGGGATAGCTCGACTTCGCCGCTTAAATCGTGGCCCTCGCAGTTCATCATGACATAGCGCGAGGCGTTCCAGATTTTATTGCAGAAATTGCGAAAGCCCTCGATGCGGCCCACGTCGAACTTAATATCGCGGCCGGTCGAGGCCAGCGAGTAATAGGTGTAGCGCAGGGCGTCGGTGCCATAGGCGGCCAGGCCGTCGGGGAATTCCTTGCGGGTTTGCTTTTCAATTTTGCTGGCGGCCTTTGGGTTCATCATCCCAGTGGTGCGTTTTTTCACCAGGCTTTCCAGGTCGATGCCGTCAATTAAATCAATTGGGTCGAGCACATTGCCCTTGGACTTGGACATCTTCTGGCCCTGGCCGTCGCGCACTAAGCCGTGTACATACACGGTGTGGAAGGGTATTTCCTTTTTAAAGTGCAGGGTCAGCATAATCATCCGTGCCACCCAGAAGAAGATAATATCAAAGCCCGTTACCAGCACATCGGTGGGGTGGAAGATTTTTAAGCGCTCGGTTTGATTGGGCCAGCCCAGGGTGCCAAAGGTCCACAGCCCCGAGGAGAACCAGGTGTCGAGTACATCGTCGTCCTGTTTAAGTTTGATGTCATCGGCAATATTGTTTTCTGTGCGCACGCTGGCTTCGTCCTTGCCCACATAGACATTGCCGGCATCGTCGTACCAGGCGGGAATCCGGTGGCCCCACCACAGTTGGCGCGAGATACACCAGTCCTGAATATCACGCATCCAGGAGAAGTACATATTCTCGTACTGTTGGGGCACAAATTTAATTTCGCCATCTTCCACCGCGCGGATGGCTTCGTCGGCCAAGGGCTGGGTACGCACATACCACTGGTTGGTGAGGTAGGGTTCGATCACCACGCCGGTGCGGTCGCCGCGGGGTACTTTGAGTTTGTGGTCGTCAATTTTATTGAGCAGGCCCAGTGCTTCGAAGTCTTCGACGATCTGTTTGCGCGCGGCAAAGCGCTCCATGCCCCGGTATTTTTCCGGCACCTGGCTATTGAGCTTGGCATCGTCGTCGAGGATGTTGATCATCGGCAAGTTGTGGCGCTGGCCCATTTCGTAATCGTTAAAATCGTGGGCCGGGGTAATTTTGACACAGCCGGTGCCGAAGTCTTTGTCGACATAGTCGTCGGCAATAATGGGAATCTCGCGCTCGGCCAGCGGCAGTTTGATCATCTTGCCGATCAAGTGCTGATAGCGTTCGTCCTCGGGGTGCACCGCTACGGCGGTATCACCGAGCATCGTCTCGGGGCGGGTGGTGGCCACCGTCAATGTGCCACTGCCATCGGCCAGGGGGTAGTCAAAGTGCCACAGGTAGCCGTCTTCCTCTTCGCTGATGACCTCCAGGTCAGAGATGGCGGTGTGTAGTTTTGGGTCCCAGTTGACCAATCGCTTGCCGCGATAAATCAGGCCGTCTTTATACAGCTGGATAAACACTTCCTGCACGGCCTTATAAAAGCCCTCGTCCATGGTGAAGCGCTCGGTCGACCAATCGGGGCTAGCGCCCAGGCGGCGCAGTTGTTGGGTAATGGTGCCACCGGATTGCTCTTTCCACTGCCACACCCGCTCGGTAAATTTCTCCCGCCCCAGCTCGTGGCGGTTGGTGCCCTCGGCATCGAGCAAGCGCTCGACCACCATTTGGGTAGCGATCCCGGCGTGGTCGGTGCCCACCTGCCACAGGGTATTTTTGCCGAGCATACGCTGGTGGCGGATCAGCGCATCCATAATGCTCTCTTGAAAGCCGTGGCCCATATGCAAGCTGCCGGTAACATTCGGCGGTGGGATCATAATGCAATAGCTGTTGTCATCGCTTTCGCTTTGGGGGGCAAAATAACCCTGGCTCTCCCAGGTTTTATACCACTGCTGTTCAATGGCTTGGGGGTTGTAGGTTTTATCCAGTTCTTTGTTCGGGGTGTCGGCACTCATGGCTTAGGTCTACGCTGGCTAAATCGAGGCGCCCCCCAGCTGGGGCAGGCGCCGAAAAACTCGCCATTATACAGCTGATAAGCCTCCGCGATAAGTGTCTTTTGGGGCCGCTGTGTTTGCGGCGGGGCTACAGTTCTTGGTCGGTATCCAGTGCCCGCAATAGGCGCTGGCGCAGCTCGGCTTCGAGCTTGGGTAGGTATTCGGCCACCAGTTGGTCCACAATCAGGTCGAGTGCGGCGGGCTCGCTCTGGGCCGCGTCAGCTTGCTCAGCTGTGGCCTGCTTAAAGGGGTTTTCGGGCTTTTTGTCGGCCTCGCTGTGGTTGATCTCGACGTCCTGCTCTTGTTCGTCGTGCCCTTCTATAAACAGGTGCTGCTGGCCGGGCAGGGGGGGTTCGGCTTGTTTTTCGCCTTTTAACAAGCTGGGCTGGCTGGCCTCGTAGGCGCGGCTGAGAAAGGGGTTGTCCAAGTGGGCTTTGAGTTTGCGCGCGGCGCCAAAGTCGGGTTCTAACTCGGCCAGGGCTTGTAGTGTGCTATCACTGGCTGTCTCTTCTTCTGTCGAAGTCTCATAGCTGCTGATTTCAAACTCGCTGGGGTCGAATTCTGGGGCCTCAAAGGCATCGGCCTGGGCCGGTGGCTCTGGCGCTCGGTGGGAATCCTCGTCTTCGACCACGGTTTCCAGCACCGGAATCACCGCGTCCTCGTCCAGCATGGACATTATGGATTCCAGCTCGGCCAGAAGTTCCTGCTTAGTTTTACTGGGCTGTTCGCTCATTGGGCTGACGCCGTCGGTCTGTTGGGCTGAATATAGTTTATCGCGGCTGGGTGCCCGCTGGCACCGGCTGCGGCGACAAGTTTTAATTTTGCTGCCAAGTTCACAGATTATTAGTCATCGCTAGGGGGCCCTTAGTTCATGCCGGGCCGTAGGTTGGCACTTTAATTAGCGACGCATATCGTGGTTGCGTATGGGGTAACCGCGCTCTTGGTAAAAGCGGTAGCGCTGGCGGCTATTATTCAACACCTCATCTTGCTGTACCACAATTTCCGCCAGCCGTTCAAAGCGCGAAAAATGCGGTGGCTGCTTGCAGCTTAAGTTAATCAACAAATGGTGATGGTGGTGAAAATTATCGCCGTGGGTTACCCAGACCTTTTCCGCCGCGCCTGGTTGCTGGCCGTTTACACAGGCGCTGTGGGGGATAAAGCTGGTGGGGTTATAGGCCCACAGTAGCGCGTCAAAGCTGCGGCAGGCGGCTTCGTCATCGGCAAGTACACAGACGTCCTGGCCCATGCGGAACACTTTTTCCACCAGCCGGCAGGCAAACTGCTGCCGGGCCCTGGCTTCGGGCTCCGGCAGTATATAAAAGTCTACCTTGGTCACGCCTTAGCGGCCCGCTTCGTTTAGCAGGTACTGTACTAACAGGCTGACCGGGCGGCCGGTGGCACCCTTGGCGGCACCCGAATGCCAGGCGGTGCCGGCGATATCCAGGTGGGCCCAGGGGTATTTCTGGGCAAAGCGCGACAAGAAGCAGGCGGCGGTGACACTGCCGGCGGGCATGCCGCCAATATTGGCCATGTCGGCAAAATTGCTGTCCAGCTGGCTTTGGTACTCATCCCACAGGGGCATATGCCAGGCCTTGTCTTCGGCCTGTTTGCCGGCGCTTAATAGTTTCTCGGCCAACTCGTCTTTATTGGCGTAGACGGCGGTGGCATGTTTGCCCAGGGCCACCACGCAGGCGCCGGTCAGGGTGGCTACATCGATAACCGCCTTGGGCTTATAGCGCTCGGCGTAGGTTAGGGCATCGCACAATACCAAGCGGCCCTCGGCATCGGTGTTGAGAATCTCGATGGTTTGGCCGGACATGGAAGTGACAATATCGCCGGGTTTGGTGGCGCGGCCGCTGGGCATATTCTCAGTGGCCGGTACTAGGGCCACCACATTGAGCGGTAGTTTTAGCTGCAACAGCGAGGCCATGGCCCCAAACACCGCCGCAGCGCCGCCCATATCAAATTTCATTTCGTCCATGGCGGCGCCGGGCTTAAGGCTGATGCCACCGGTGTCAAAGGTAATGCCCTTGCCCACCAACACAATTGGCTTGGCCGTTTTGGCACCGCCTTTGTACTCCATAATAATAAACTGCGAGGGCTCATCAGAGCCGGCCGCGACCGAGAGGTAAGAGCCCATGCCCAGTTTTTCGGCCTGTTTGGCCGACAGTGCCCTGGCGCTGAATTTGGCTTCGCCCTTGGCCAAGTCTTTAGCGGTGGCGGTGAGGTGGCTGGGGGTGCAGACATTGCCGGGGCGGTTGGCCAGGTTGCGCGCAAGGGCCACGCCGCTGGCTATGGCGGTGGCGGTGGCCACAGCTTTTTTAACCGCCGCTGCCTGTTTTTTATCCGCGCTGGCCACGGTGATCTTGGCCAGTTTGGGGCCATCGTCTTTTTTGCTCTTTAATTCAGTAAAGCGGTACAGCTTAGCGGCCATCCGCTCCACCCCGTGGCGGGCTTGCTCGGCTTGGCTCAGGCCGCAGTCATCGGCCAGGATCAAGGTGGCGTCTTTAATTTGGGTGGCGGCCAGTGCGGCGGCGGCTTTTTGGCAGGCATCGCCAAATTTCTTGGCATCCACCTCTTTGGCCTTGCCCAGGCCCAGCAGCAGAATACGCTTGGCTTTGCCACTGGCATTGCTATAGAGGAAGGTCTGGCCGGGCTTGCCGCTGATATCGCCGTTTTTAACCAGGGCGCTGAGGGCGCCGCCGTTGGCCTTGTCCAGCTCGGCCGCAGCCGTGCTCAGTTTGCCCTTATCGTAGACGGCGGCAATAACGCAGCCGGCGCTTAGCGCGGCGGGGGTGGAATTTTTGCTTTGAAATTTGATCATATTGGATACCGAGACA
>JAOXRV010000170.1 GCA_025800435.1 Cellvibrionaceae bacterium
GCCGGCCTTATAGGACTGGCCGCGCTGCCACAGTTTTAGTACCCGTGGGTAGCCCGAGTCGGTCAGGCTATTGCCATCGCCAAAATCGGTGCCCACAATTAAGGTGTCTTTATCCAGCCATAAAATATTGCTCTTGGCCTCGGGCAGTTTAAAACCGTCCTTTACAAATTCGGCCTTGATGCGGTTAAACTCCCGGTACTCCACCGCATCGGCGCCGCCCCGAGACAGGGCTACCATACACTGCTCGTATTTGGGCTGCAGGCAGCGCATACCTTTATAGACCCAGTTGACTCCTTCGGCTTTGCCCAGGGCGTCGATATCCAGCACGGTTTCCCACTTGGGCTCTGGCTTGTGGTATTCGCTCAGGGGAGTGCGGCGGTAGAGGCCGCGCGGATTATCGGCGTCTTTCCAAAAATTATAGTAGTAGTCACCATTGCGGCTGACATAGGGGATACGGTCTTTGTTGTTTAAAATTGCCAGGCTGTTTTCGACCAACTGCTCAAACCCGGCAAAGGCTTTAATATCCCCCAGCGAGCGCTGGTTTTGCTGTTTTACCCAGGCCATCGGCTTATCGCCTTCAACCTCTTCCAGCCAGATAAAAGGGTCTTTGCTCTCGGCGTTGGCAACGGCCGCCATCTGGCCGGCGATTAGCAAGGGGAGTAGATGTTTAACGGCCATGGGATGGCTCCTTCACGATTGTGAGTATTCAGGGGTATCTAATGTGACGAGAAACAGCACCGCTGCCTCAGCGCTTGGCGCCAAACTGAGTGCATACCGCGTTTAATCGCAACTCAGCGGATAAATAGCTCGATACGAGCCCCCTCAGGGCGCTGTTGCAAGGGCGCGATATCGCCCAAAGCTCGGGTCTCGATAAGCCCCTGGCTAACGCCCAGGCCTTCGAGCTGCGCCAGTGTTGCCGCCGCCAAAGCCTTTGCACTTTGCTCTGCATCGGCGCCGTAATGATGGCTGACCAACAGCAATTTACGACCGCGTTGGCGAATTAGCTGGGCCAGCAAATCAGCCCAGGCCGGCGCTAACTGGCTCTCGGCATTTAAACTGCCCTGCTGCTCGGATAAGCGCAGAAAACCCTGGCGCTGCCAGGTTTGCCAGAGCTGGGATTGACTCGGTAAGGGGCGATTTTGGGCCGCGCTGGTGGGCAGGGTCAGCAGGTCTTGCTGTAAATAGATGCGTTTATTGCCGCGTCGCACCTGGTATAACACCAGATAGTGTTCGAGATTGCCCCGGCGCAGCCACAGGGTAGTTAGACGCTGGGAATCCTCACGCCCGTACAATTGCACAATTTTAAAAAAGGCATTGGCCCAATTATTACTGCGGCCACAGTCGCGCCCCTGGCAGCTAAAGATTGGTTTGGCCCCCTGCTTTTCGGCCAGGCCTTTATAGTGCTGAAAAATTTTGGCTTCTGACATGGCCGGGGCAAATTCCAGGGTGCGCCGGCGCAACTGACCATTTAAGCTGCGGCTTTGCTCCGGCTGCCAACGCCCGTCAATCCGCTCGATGGCACCTAAGGGCAGCTGCATACGCCCATCGCCCTGGCGCCGGTCATAGACCACCCGCTGGGGTTTTACGCTGGCCTCTTGGCCAAGCAGTAATGCATCGTTGGCGCTGCTCAGTGGTGCGATTAGGGCGAGGAATAGCAAAGGCAAAATTCGGGTCATGGTGGTCGCAACTTTAGGGCAATATTTTGTTTACCAATGCTGCCACAGTTTGCACATGGTTTTCCATATGTAAAAAGTGGCCGCCGTCCAGTTCGCTCAGCTGCAGCTGTTTAAACTGTTCCATAACTTCGGTCTGCTTGGCCATATACTGCTGCAGGCCCTGTTCGGCGGCGATCAGCTGGGCCGGTGCCTGAATGCGGCCGATAAAGGCAAGGATTTGCTCGCGGGTCAGCTTTAGCGCCGAGGCCGACATTAGCCGGGGGTCGCTGCTCCAGGTATAGCCGCCGGCCACCGGCTTAATGCCGCGCTCGACAATTAAGCGGGCAGCGGCCTCACTAATGGCGTGCATGCCGCCCTGGCGGGCCTTGACCGCAACTGCTATATCTTCAAATACCTTGGTCGCCCGGCTCTGGCGGCGGGCCACATCGGCAATTGATTTGGCCAGCTGCTCTGGGGCCTCGGCGGCGGCCAGTGGCGGCGGCGCCAGTGCGTCGATCATACACAGGCCACCGATGCGTTCGGGAAAGGTGCCCGCCGCCAGGGCGCTGATAATGGCACCGCGGGAGTGGCCGAGCAGGGAAAACTGATCCCAGCCCAGCACATCGGCAACCGCAAAAATATCGCTGATATCACCCCAGATATTGTAGGCCAGGCCGTCGGCAATATGGGAGCTGTGGCCGTGGCCGGCGGTATCTAGGGCAATTAGGTGGATAGGCTCACAGGCCTCCAGGGCCGCAGCCAGGGGCTGGAAGCTGGCACTGTTATCCAGCCAGCCGTGGATCGCCATGACCGGCCGGCCACCGACTGTGCCCCACTCTTGGGCCGCCACTACCCGGCCGGCTATATCAAAGTGTATATCGCGCCCTCTACTACTCATTGGGTTCCTTCTTTATCAATGGGGATGGCTGAGCCACTGCAATTCCATACAACTGGGCAGGGCATCATCACCGCTTAGATAAGCAAGGCTGCTGGTACCCATGGATTCTTGGCCCGGGCTTAGGCCCGCCAATTGGTTTAATAGCAAGCCCACCAAAGGCTGGTGGCTCACTAACAATAAGCTATCAAAATCACTGTTATTAATTTTTTCCAATACCGGATCAATACGACTGGCAGGCTGTAACGCCTCCCAACTCGCCTCAATCGGGCGCTGCAACAGCTCACTGACAATGGCAGCGGTTTGTTGGGCGCGGCGATAGGGGCTGGCAATAATTTTACAGTGACCGGGAATAGTTTCAGCGCAATTGAGAATAATGCGGCGGGTTTCCGCCTCACCACGGAGGGTTAGAGGCCGCTCTTCATCTGAGCTTGCCTCGTAACTGGCCTCTCCGTGGCGCAGTATAAATAAATCCATTAGTTTTCTCCGGGCCAATCCTGAAACGGAAACGGCTTGTCTTCACTGACGAAACAGATAAAGTCCCAAGCTTGGCGCATAAATAAATTACAGGCCCCACAAAACTGGCCAATGGCCGGGTTGGGACCACCACTGAGCAGGGCAAACACAAACTGCACCACCGCCAGTACCGTCACTACCATCAAACCGACTTTTATCGCCAGGGCATAAGCCAACATCAACACTAAACGAATCCATAATTCACCGCTTAGGGCGGAGTAAAACTGAGCTTGTTGATTGCGCTCGTGCATGGCTAACTCTCCTGGGATTATCGTTTTTGTGAATACTCGACATCGGTGTTCTGCTCACCACCCATCAAGCTATCGGCAACATCGCTAATGCTATAGTCTTCAAATAAAATGCCGTGCAGCGCCGTGGCCAGTGGCATATACACACCCAGCTCATCGGCTTTTTGTTTGACCAGGCGCAGGGTGTTTACCCCCTCTACCGCTTGGCCGATATCCGCTTCGGCCTGGGCCAGGGTTTTACCCTGGGCTATGGCCATGCCCAAACGGTAGTTGCGGCTCAGATCTGAAGTGCAGGTTAAGATTAGATCCCCCACCCCGGCCAGGCCCAAAAACGTCATTGGGTCGGCATCCAACTGTTGGGCAAAGCGGCCCATTTCCGCCAGTGAGCGGGTCAGCAACATAGCGATGGTATTGTGGCCACACCCCAGCGCCGTAGCCAAGCCGGTAACAATAGCGTAGATATTTTTTAACGCCCCGCCAAGCTCTACCCCATAGCGATCTTTATTGGCGTATAAGCGAAAGGTGCTGGAACAGAGCAGCTCTTGAATGATACCGACCAGCTCTTGATCTTCGCTGGCAATCACCGAGCCGGTCTGCTGGTGGGCGACAATTTCCTTGGCGAAATTGGGGCCACTTAAGACGCCGATACGAGCGTCGCTTAGCTCTTGTTCGAGCACTTGGCTCATCAGGGTAAAACCATCGGGCTCGATACCCTTAGTGGTACTGACGACCATGGTGCCCGGCCGCAGCAGCGGCGCTACCTGGCGGGCCACTTGGCGAAAAGACTTACTGGGGATGGCGATAAAGACGATATCGCTACTGCCCACCGCTAAAGCTAGGTCACAGGTCGCGGTCAGCTGCTGACTCAGTTTATAGCCGGGCAAATAATCGGCGTTTTCACGCTCGCGCTGAACCGTTTCCGCCTGGGTTTGGTTGCGCATCCACTGATAGGTAGCGTGACCATTGCTGGCCGCGATATTGGCAATGGCGGTACCAAAACTGCCGCCGCCTAAAACCGCGACCTGATGGTGTTGTGTCATAAAACTCGACCTTGGACTCGGGGGCCGGAACGACCCCACTTTTACTGCAGTTTAGCGCCTGCTGCGGCTGCCGTCCAAGCGGTTTAGTGGCTTAGCTCAAGCAGTAACTTGTTGAGTTTACCAACATAGGCAGCGGGGTCTTCCAGGTGACCACCCTCGGCCAAGCTCGCCTGATCAAACAATATACTGACTAGGTCGGCAAAGCGGTCTTCGTCGGCTTCCTGATCCAGTTTGACCACCAGCGGGTGCTCGGGGTTCAGTTCCAGATTGGGCTTGCTGTCGGGCAGTGCCTGGCCGGCCTGCTCTAATAGGCGGCGCATCTGTGCGCCCATATCCTGCTCGCCCACTACCAAACAAGCGGGGGAGCCGGTTAAGCGGTGGGTAATACGCACCTGCTCTACCCGTCCATCGAGCGCCTTTTGGGCACGCTCCAACAGGGATTCAAACTGCTTTTCCGATTGCTCTTGGGCTTTTTTGTCTTCTTCGCTTTCCAGCTCGCCGAGGTCAAGGGCACCTTTGCCCACATCTTGGAAAGCCTTGCCATCAAAATCCATCATATGGCCCATCAGCCACTCGTCGACCCGGTCGGACAGCAACAGTACCTCGATGCCTTTCTTGCGGAAGACCTCTAGGTGGGGGCTGTTTTTGGCGGTGTTAAAGTTCTCCGCCGCCACATAGTAGATCTTGTCCTGGCCCTCTTGCATGCGACCGATATAGTCTTCCAGCGAATGTTCTTGGCTGTCGGTATCGGTATGGGTGCTGGCAAAGCGCAGCAGCTTGGCAATCTTTTCTTTATTGCCAAAATCTTCGGCGGGGCCTTCTTTTAATACCTCGCCAAACTCCTGCCAAAACTCGGCGTATTGCTCGGGCTCTTTGCTGGCCATTTTACCCAGCATATCCAATACGCGCTTGGTCAGGGCTGCGCGCATGGCGTCGATATTGGGGTCTTTTTGCAGAATCTCGCGGCTGACGTTTAGGGACAGGTCGTTGGAATCGACAATACCCTTTACAAAGCGCAGGTACATGGGCAAAAACTGCTCGGCGTCATCCATAATAAAGGTGCGCTGTACATACAGTTTAAGACCGCGAGCGGTATCGCGGTTGTAGAGGTCAAACGGCGCTTTGGCAGGGATATACAGCAAGCTGGTGTAATCGAGCTTGCCCTCTACCCGGTTGTGGCTCCACTTGGCCGGCTCGGCAAAGTCGTGGGAGATATGCTTGTAAAATTCTTGATACTCTTCGTCGCTGATGTCGCTGCGTGAACGGGTCCACAGGGCAGTGGCGGTATTGACCACTTCGTATTCTACCGGCTTATCTTCAGCGGGTTCTTCGCCTTCTTCTGGCTGACCAAAGTCTTGTTTTTCCATCTCGACCGGCAGGGAGATATGGTCTGAGTATTTTTTGATCACCGAGCGCAAACGGAAGGCATCGGCAAACTCCTCACCCTCGGTTTTTAGGTGCAGGCGTACCTCGGTGCCACGCTGGGGGCGCTCGATGGTTTCGATGCTGTATTCGGCCTCGCCATCGCATTCCCAGTGCACGCCCTGCTCGGCGCTGTCGCCGGCTTTGCGGGTAAATACCTCGACTTTGTCGGCGACGATAAAGGCGGAGTAGAAACCCACCCCGAACTGGCCGATCAGTTGGGAGTCTTTCTTGTCATCACCAGACAGATTGGATAA
>JAOXRV010000180.1 GCA_025800435.1 Cellvibrionaceae bacterium
CAGCTTGCTGATATCACCGCTTTGGCTAAAGCAGACATTTGGGTAGTTATCGAGGCTGTGCTTAAGTGCGGCCTGAGTTTGCCCCAGCGCGATGACATCCGCCCCTTGTGCGGCAAAATAATTGACCATGGCGCGTCCACAGTGTGAGTCCGCATGGTTGATCAACACTGTTTGGCTGGCTAGTTCGCGGTTTATCATTGTGTTGCTCCTGCCGCATAGGCGACTTCAAAATCATTCCAGTCCACATGTTTTAGCAGCATCTTGTAGGTAATGCTGGATTCGGGCCAAATGCTGTGGTTGTAACCTTGTTCATCTGCCCACCAGGAGCTACAGCCTTTGTTGTGGGTGGTTTTCGCAGTCGCCTGCTGTACGCGCTCGCAAAAGGCATCGGCCGCCACCTGTTTTGGCGCTATGGTGCTGGCGTGTTTTACTTGCATCATCTCTAGGGTGCGCATAATGTAATCGGACTGACGTTCGATCATTTGTAAGATCGAGGTTAAACCGCCACTGTTAGGCCCCAGCATAAAGAAAAAATTGGGCAGGCCGGGCACCATCATCGATTTATAACTGCTGATCCGATCCTGCCACAACTGGCTGAGGGCGACGCCGCCGCTGCCGTATATATCTACCTCGTTGGTAATATTGAAAGGTTTAAAGCCGGTCGCTAATACCACTACATCAACGTCCAGCTCCACGCCGTCGCAACTGATAGAGGACGCGGAAATGGCTTCGATTGGCGAAGTCAATAGATGCACATTGGGCTTTTCGTAGGTGGCGTAGTAATCGTTAGAAAAGGTTGGGCGCTTACAGGTAAAGTTATACTCTGGGGTAAGTTTCGCAGCTAGTTCAGGGCTTTGCACCGAACGCGCGATTAGTTCCCGCGCGCGCCGTTCAGACAGTGTGTTGATATCGCTGCCGGCGCGCACCATATCCAGGCCGGTTGTTTCCCAGTTGCGCCACAGCGTCCAGCGGTGCTGGTGCAGTTTATTGGGGTCGTCGCGAAAGGCTTGCTTTTCTTCTTCGCTGTATACCGGGTCGCTCTTGGGGCCAACCCAAACGGGGCTGCGTTGGAACACATACAGCTCGGCTACTTCTTTGGCCAGCTCGGGAACACATTGAACCGCAGTTGCCCCGGTGCCAATTACCGCCACTCGCTTAGCCTTCATGTCGATATCATGCTGCCAATTAGAGGTGTGGAAGACCGGGCCGGTAAAATTATCCAGGCCGTCAATCTTGGGGATGTTGGGTGTGTGCAAGCCGCCCATGGCTGAAATTACAAATTGCGCTTGTAACTCTTCGCCGTCGGCTGTACGCACTGCCCAGTGATTATCTTGCCAACTGGCCTGGCTTACCGCCGCATTAAAGCGAATGTGCTGGTAAATATCATATTTGCGCGCACAGTGCTTGATATACTCGAGTATCTCTGGGCCGGTGGCAGACCATTTGCTCCATT
>JAOXRV010000712.1 GCA_025800435.1 Cellvibrionaceae bacterium
TATTCCGGCGAAACGCCACACCCATAACAGGCCAAGGTGAACACGTTAAATTCCAGCGCATCAGTCATCGGTATTTTGGCCCCAGGTGTTCACCTTGAGCTAACTGGCCGAGCACCTTACGTATCGACTCTCCCTTGGCGGGAGGCGATGTGAGTTAAACAATTAAGAATGGCGTCAGTTAGGTTGTTGTCGCCGGCACTCGCATACCACTGCTCAGGTTGATGTAGTAACTCTCACGATCCAGTTTGTGTTTTTTCAACACACCATCTTCAGCCAAAGCATCTAGGGTGCCTCTGAATAACTCGATGATACTCAGCGGGAGCCTAAAGCGTACAACTGCAAGGCGCGCTGCCCAGTAAATGCCGGCCGCCTTTAAAAGCAGCCGGGCGTCACAGACGTGCGCTTTAGGGCCCGCGCCCGAATACTGATTTTATGCAGCTCTTCCACCACCAATAAACTGCTGGCTATCAGCAGCAGGCGGCCCCACTCGGCCAGGCTGATGGGGCTGAGTTGCAATACTCCGCTGATACCCGGCATATACATGGCGCCGATATGCACCAGTTGGGCGATAGGTACCGCGCAAACTAAAAACAAATTGCGCTGCAATGGCATGCGAAAGATTGAGCGGCTTTCCGAGCGGCTGTTGAGGGCGTGTATATTGCCGAAAATAATCATTAACATCAGGGTCAGGTTGCGGGCCTGCTCGGGGCTGGTGCCGGCGTTGATCTCGTAGTAAAAATTTGCGAAGGCGAGCAGCCCCATGGTGCTGCCCGCCACCAGCACATGCTCGATAATATGGCGGTTAAAAATTGGCTCGCTGGGGTCCCGGGGTGGGGCTGATAGCTCATCACCCTCTTTGGGTTCAAACGCCAGCGCTACATCCTGAAAGCCATTGGCCACTAAATTTAACCACAGCAGCTGCACCGCGATCATCGGCATCGGCAGGCCAAAGGCAACGGTCAGGAAAAACAATAAAATGGCCGAAAAGCCGGTGGCGACCAATAGGCCGATGACTTTGCGAATATTGTTATAGACCACCCTACCCTGCTCGATACCAGCGACAATGGTCAAGAAGTTATCGTCGGTAATAATCAGGTCGGCACTCTCTTTGGCCACATCGGTACCGCGTTTACCCATGGCAATGGCGGCATTGGAGCGGCGCATGGCCGGCGCGTCATTAACGCCATCGCCGGTTACCGCCACAAAGTGGCCCTGGCGCATTAAACTTGCCACGATCAGCTCTTTTTGCTCTGGCTCGATCCGCGCAAACACCCGCGCCGGCGCCACCAGTTGGTCGAACTGTTGTTCACCCTGTGCCCGAACCCGGCGAATATCGCTGCCGGTTAGCACCTTATCGTCTGGCTGGCACAAACCCAGCTCCAGCGCGATGGCCTTGGCGGTGGCCGGGTGATCGCCGGTGACCATGGCCACCTCAATGCCACCCTCGCGGCAACTGCGCACCGCGGCAAATGCCTCAGCCCGCAGCGGGTCGATCATGGCCACCAGGCCCAGATAGGTCATCCCCGACAGCTCACTGTATTGACGGTCTTCGTTATCCCGACGCGCCAGCGCAATCAGGCGATAGCCCTGCTCGGCCATGGCCTGAACCTGGGCTTCGATCAGTGCCGTTTGCAGTGGCTGCTCGCCGCTGGCGGTGAGCATGGCATCACACATAGACAGAATTTTCTCGGGGCTGCCCTTGCAGTAAAAATACTGTTTATCACCCACTTGGTTTAGGCTGCCCGAGAAGGCTTTTTCCGATTCATAGGGCAGCAGTTTCAACTGGGCACTTTTTTGTCGCAGTTCGGAAATAGACAGGCCCAGTTTTTTCGCCATCACCAAAAAGGCCACGTCGACAATATCGCCATCGGAAACCCAATCACCGCCGGCGTAATCCAGTTGGCTTTCATTGGCCAGCACTCCGGCGATGGCCAGCTGCTGCAGGTCTGCCTGATCTTCGGCGCCGCTCACCCGGCCCCCTGGGGCGATACCCTCGCCGCTAAACTTTAAGCTGCGTTTATCCGGCAATAAGACCTGGCGAATGGTCAGCTCATTAACCGTTAGGGTGCCGGTTTTGTCAGAGCAAATAAACGTACAAGAGCCCAGTGCCTCCACCGCGATCAGCTTGCGAATAATGACATTGACCCGAGCCATGCGGCGCATGCCGATGGCCAGGGCCACGGTTAGGGCGGCGGGCAGGCCCTCAGGTATGACCGACACCGCCAGGCCAATCGACATTAGCAATATTGCCTCGGTATTGTAGCCGCCCTTTAGCAGCATGACCGCCACCAGCAATAAAATTGCCAGCAATATTGCCGCCGCCACCTGATAGGTAAAACGCCTTATCCGAATCATTAAGGGCGGCTCAGATACCCGGCGCTGGCCGACCTGGGCGGCAATCTTACCCAGCTCGGTATCCAGTGCGGTGGCGCGTACCAGTGCCTGGGCGCGGCCGTGGGTAACAATGCTGCCGGCAAAACACTGATTGCCCCGCTCGGCCAGGGGCGCATCGGCGGTCACTTTGGCCTGAGCGCTTTTGGCCACCGCCAGCGACTCCCCGGTCAGCATCGACTCGTCCACCGCTAAGTCATTGCTGGATAGCAGCTGCACATCGGCGGGCACCTTATCGCCGCTGGAGATAAGAATCAGGTCACAGGGCACCAACTCTTCGGAATCCACCGTGGTGACCTTGCCATCGCGCACCACCCGGCTAAAGCCCTTGACCATTTTGCGCAGTGCCGCCGCACTTTGTTGGGCAGAGTATTCCTGCACCGTGCCAATTACCGCATTAAGCAGCAACACCAGTAAAATAAACACCCCGCTCGGGGTTTGGCCAAGGCCAAAGGAGACCACCGCCGCCAGCGCCAAAATATAGATAAAAGGGCTTAAAAACTGTTGGATAAATATCTTCAGTGGCCCGGCAGCGCGGGCCTGGGGCAGGCGATTGGGGCCGTGCTCGGCCAGTGCAGCGGCCGCCTGGGCCGAGCTTAAACCATTGCTATCACAGGGTATTTGGGGAGCTGTAGATGGATCTGTAGGCAAAACACCGCCTCCTAATTCAGGACACTGGGGAACCTCTGCATAACTAGACAGCACTATACGCCGGGCCAGTAGGGCCAGATCAGATTAAAGGCTACTGATATTAAGATGGGATTACAAGGCAAATACAGCGCGCCTGGCAGGCGCAGCTGTTTGAACAAGGCTTAGAAGATCAGAAAGAAGCAGTGCTCACATCAACAGAGCTGGGGTCGCGCCGTTAAGGTTTGGCCGCTGGTGCCAACAGTGCCGCCACCTCGGCGCCGCTCTTAAACTCAACTGCGCTGACGACACCATTTTCAAGCCGGTACACGGTTAGCTTGCCAGCCTCAGAGGCGAAGCGGTTTTTGAAGTCATCGTCCCGGTTAAGCATGAGCAGATAGTTGTAATCGCGCATTTTGGGGATCGCAAACATCTTCGAGATAAGCCCTGGCATACCGCTGATATCGGCAATATAGCGGCTGTGATTATCAGCCAAAAAAGTTTTACCCTGCTGGTTTAAAAACTCAGCAAAGGGTTCAGAGGCATCCATATCGAAGGCGATAATCACCAGCCGGTCACTGGGGCCGACCGTGTGCTTAGTGCCAAATTGGTCTTCTAGGCTGAGTGCGGGAAACGCCTCGCCCGGCTTGGGCTGGGCATACAGGCCGGCACTGAACAGCGACAGAGTAAGTAACAATAGTAAGTGCAGGAGTATGTGCAGGGATTTCATTGTAACCTCAAAACTAATCAATAGAGGTAACACAGCCTAAACCAAGGCCAGCGCCAATGCAATTGCGGGCCTGTGTTGCAATCGGGGGCCAGATCGGGATACTGGGGCGCGTCTATCAATAGCCCAGGGAATAAGCATGAGCCGAGTATTTAACGCCAGCGACGGTATCAGCCGCTGCAGCTGGTGCCGCGCCAGTGACGAGTACATACACTACCACGATCACGAATGGGGTTATCCGGTAGACGACGATCAGCGCCTCTTTGAAAAAATTTGCCTGGAGGGGTTTCAAGCGGGCTTAAGCTGGTTGACCATCCTCAATAAGCGCGAGAATTTTCGCAAGGCCTTTAAACAGTTTGATTTTAATAGGGTGGCGCGCTTTAACGAAAAAGATATTGAGCGGCTATTGCAGGATGCGGGTATTGTGCGCCACCGGGGCAAGATTGAGGCGGTGATCAATAACGCCCACTGCGCTGTGCAAATGGTAAAGGATGAAGGCTCGCTGGCGGCATTTTTTTGGTCCTATGAGCCGACACCGGCAGTTGGGCAAGACTCGACCCCGGCCTCTACCGAGGAGTCCAAGGCGCTGTCAAAGGAGCTCAAAAAACGCGGTTGGAAGTTTGTCGGGCCGACCACGGTTTATGCGTTTATGCAGGCGATGGGGATGGTCAATGACCACGCCAGGGACTGCGCTTTTTACAAAAAGGCTGAGCTGGCGCGCAAGAAGTTTAAAAGGCCCTAAGATAGTGCTTGGAAACGGGCTTGCCGTGAACAAGCCCCGCACCTGATTTTCCAGGCTACCCCTGAATACTTATTTCCTCCATATTTGCCCCACAATTGGGGCCTATAGTGTCGCCATCGCCAGAATAACTGGCCAGATTGATGGAGTAAAACCATGACATTCAAAAGCCTAATTGGCAGTCTGTTACTCGCCAGCAGCTTGATTGCCGCCCCCCAGTTTAGCTTGGCCGGCGGCCATCACAGCGGTATGAATTACGGACACAGTATTGAGCAGCTCAAGCAAAAGCTCGACATCAGCGATGAACAGGCAGAAAAAGTTAAAACCATCTTGAGCCAAAGCCGCGAGCAACACCAAAAGCTGATGTCTGACTACGGCCTTGAGCCTGGCAAGGGACGCGAGAACAAAG
This sequence comes from Cellvibrionaceae bacterium, assembly GCA_025800435.1. Classification (GTDB taxonomy): domain Bacteria; phylum Pseudomonadota; class Gammaproteobacteria; order Pseudomonadales; family Cellvibrionaceae; genus Pseudoteredinibacter. The sequence continues at coordinate 4,894 of JAOXRV010000712.1, forward strand.
GCCGCCTATCCCGAGATGAGCGTAAAGCCTTGCGCAGTAAAATGATGGCAGTTAAGCAAAGTACCAAGGAGCAGCTGAGCGGCGTACTAAGCAAAGAACAAATGGAGCAACTGCACGCCATGAAGGCCGAGCGCAAACAACAGCGACACCAACATCGTCAAAACAAAAATCACAGCAATCAAAGCAGCTAAGAATTTATCGCCAGCCCCCTTTGGCAATAAATGACCCGGCCAATATTGGCCGGGTTTTTCACGCTACAAGCTTATAGACTTCTTGGCCTCAGCCAAACTTTTTTTATAGCACACCAGACTTCTTCGGTGCTCATCTAAAGTTAGGCGGCTACCCCGCCAGCCTTTCAAACAAACCTTAGCTGCGGCTCGCTCCAGGCGCCTATTCAGTACTTTCTTTCCTGTCGAACTATTCAGGTTTAAATCCGCATAGCTTACCGTCACCTGCCTAACATCTGACTTCTTTTCGGCTTCCACAGTGGCGGCCAGCCCAAACATACACAACCCTGCCAAACTTATTGTTTTGTAAAAATGCTCTCTATCATTGCGCTTCATCTATCTATCTCCACGATAAGGTTTTAGCCGTGAGTAAGGAGCTACGGCCAAAAAGGTAGAAAATCAACGATAGTTCAGCAAACGACCAAAAACATTAAATATATCCTCAACGGGCTATTCGCCGAGCCCCCCATTTAACTAACTGCCAAAGCAGTTGTTATAAGCCAACAACGACTCTGCGGATTCTTGTACTAACATCATTAAATCGACCACAATCAAATAAAAAAACACTCTGGCCCCGTCAACCTGAAACCGCTTAATCTTATAAATAGAGACAAACGGTTACGGGGCCAAATTGGGTATTTATCATGTAAACGATCCGCCTTTACTACCGAGCAGCCGCCAGAACTATTTGGATTTCAGCGCGGTAACTTCAGCCTTGGCTTGTCTGGTAGCACGGCGATAACACTTATTCGAGGCTGCTTTTTCGGATAGATTCAACAGATAGCCACGCTCGTTTTTCAAACATACTTTAGCTGCGGCCCTTTCAATTCGCTGCTGCAACACAGCCTGACCCTCTGCCTTACTTAAATCCAGGTCCGCAAATTTAACAACTTCCTGTTTGTAGTTGGGGTTGATTTTTGCCTCTACGCCGCTGGCCAGGCCAAAACTCAGGGCGATTGCAGAGACAGTTAATAGTTTTTTAATAGTGCTATTGCTAGTGGTGCTTTTCATGGGGTCATCCCTCGCTAGTGGTTATTTATAAAAATTGCTTTGTAACTTGTTCACTAGCTTAGACGGCACAAGTTCAGATTTGGAGTACACAAACGATTAATCGCCTGAATCTAGAGTTAAACAACTGGCCGCAAAAATTACGCAACTGCTCTAAATCCAAGCTAAGCCTTTGATAACAAAGACGACCTGTTTAAAAAGATGAAAAATGATGAGAAATAAAGAAGTGTAACAAGAGCGTTGAACCGATTGGCCCAGCGACCGCCACTGAAACAGAGAGCCCAGTGGCGCGTGAAGACTCGTCTTGGGTTGCTAGGGGACCTTAACCCACCTGCTTGGCCTGGCCTGGCTGGCCCCGCGGCGGCTCGCCAAAGGGGGCCGCGGCCCGGCGCCGGGCAATGCGGAAATCCAGGTGCTGGCGCAGCAGCATGGATTCAAAGGCGGTAAATAAACGCTGCATTTGCGGTTGTTTATAGGGGAAGATATCCACTGGGTCCATAGCGTGTACATTCATCGCCGCCCCGACTTCAAACACCAATAAGCGCCCATCCGCCGATTCGCCGCAATCAATGCCCAAATAATCCAGTCCACACACCTCTGCAATGGCGGCCAAAGCCTTTGAGTGGCGCCTGGCAAAACCTTGGCTAAAGTTGGCCATGGTTCGCGCTTCTTCCTGGCGCTTGGCTTCGCTGTCAACCATACCGGCATTAAGGTAGTGCACCATCCAGTGATCGGAAATCGCCATATGCGCCAGATGGGGCTCGCCATCAATCAACATAATGCGGTATTTACGAAACTGGCCGTCGAGGCTGGCGTAATTCACAAAGCGGGAGATAAAAAAGCCGTCCTCGGTCGCCTCTTCCAAATAGCGGCTCAACTCGGCCGGGGTTTTGACACAGGCCAGGCCCTGGCCGGCGTGGGAATCAATGGGGCGAATAATCAGCGGCCACTGGCCATCGGCCAGCCACTGCTCCAGGCTCTCGGGCTCTGCCACTAATAACTGCAATTGATCCCTGGCCATGGCCCGGGTCAGGGGTACATCCAAGCCCGCTTGGCCCTGTAAGCGGCAAGAAATCTCCGCCCGGCCCATTTGCAGCAGGGCAGCGGGATCATTGAGAATTGGCTTGGGCCAGTGCTCCACCAGCGGCCGCAACATGGCCAGATTGGCCCGGTTGCGATCCAGTTCGCTCAGCCCCACAATCGCCACATCGTGCTCGGGCAGGCTCAGGGGTCGGGGCAAGTCGGGGGATAGGTACAGAAGCTCCAGCTGAAAACCGGCGCCCTCGGCCAGAAACTCCAGCGGAATATTGCTCATCAAATTACCCGGCGCCATTAGCGCCAGTACTTTTAGTGGGCTCTGGGGGGATAGATCATTTAGGCGGTAGTGCTGTTGCAGCTGCAAGGCCTCGGCCTGCAGGGCCACTCCGGTGGCCTCATCGCCGCGCAATTGCAACACAATGGCCAGATCATACATCGCCGCCGCATCACCAGCGTGAGCGCGCTGTAAAAGGGCCTGGGCCTCCAGGCTTAGGTCTTCAGCGGCAAAAGCTCGCCGCATCAAGCGGGCTAGGCCCTGGACACAGTGGGGGGCAGCGCTGGGCTGGGCAACATCTACAGTCATCGTCTCTACTCATTGTGGCCAGACTTTGCCGGCATTACTCAGTATAGACAATAGAATTGCAAGCCCTGTGCCAAGGCTAGGGTTGCAGCTTAGCCAAGCTCAAAACCTGCCAGTCATCACCGCGCACAAAGCTAAGGCTGAGGGCCTTTTGGTCGCCGCTGCGGCGTTTGCCACTGGGGGCCATGGCCTCCACATTGACGGTATTGAGTTGGTCGGGCCACTGTTCGTGCAGGGCCAACTGGCGCAGGGCGATTTGCTCTGGCATTTGCTTGGGCAGGGGCAGTTCTTGATAAACCCAAATAAATTTGCCCTCTAGCTCGTGGCCAAGCAATTTTAATGGGGCAGCGGTTTGGCCATCAAGGGAGAGCTGAAACTTCTGTTGCAGGTAGTTGACAAAGTGCTGCTGAGTTTTGGCATCGCGATAGATATCCGCACCACCGCCAAATAAATGCCCCACCGCGTGCTCGGCATCGTGCAAATAAAAGCGGTGGGCGATTTCAATTTGGCCACTGCGCTCGTTAAACAATACCGTGGTGATACCGGCTTTTTGTTGGTGGGCTTGAGCGGTATTGGCGATGATTAGTAACAGTAGTAAACGTAGAAATATCGTCATGGCGTTACGTCAGCTTATGTGGCTTCGATACCGAGCCATGGGGGGAGGGGTGCCCTTCTGGGGGACGCATAAACCCATCCCTGGGGCTCTCGTCCGCCATCCCTGGCTCCCAAGCCCCCAGAGCCCCTTACCCACCACAAGACTCTACAACTAAATGAGTCCTAACACTGTACACGCAGAAAGAGC
>JAOXRV010000193.1 GCA_025800435.1 Cellvibrionaceae bacterium
CGCCAGACCAATGTAGTCAGTATGTTTGATACCACCTTGCTGCCCGAATCCGGTATCAACCTAAAAGAATACCTGGCCAACTTGGAAAAGAGCTTGATCGAACAGGCTCTGGACGACTGCGGCGGCGTCGTCGCCCGCGCCGCCGACCGGCTTACCATCCGCCGTACCACCCTGGTTGAAAAATTGCGTAAATACGGTTTGCAGCGGGGCTAATTTACTTGGGCTAGCTGCAGCGTATGCAGAATATGCACGATAGAGAGCCTTGAGCCGGGTAGGCCTTTTGGGGGCTTGGGAGGCAGGATGCCGGACGAGAGCGCCATGGATGGACTCGTGCGTCCCCCAAAAGGCCTACCCGGCTTAAGGCTCGTCAGCGAAGCCACATCACTTAAGGCACCAGCCAAATAAAATTGGCACCCCCCTTGCAACAATGCCCTGTACTGAAATAACTCGTCGAAATTCTGACGAGTTTAAAGATCTGCGTACAGAGGCGGAAAATGCACACTCACAATGTTCTCGAACTCGGCAATCAAAGCGCCGCCAATCCGGACGTTAACCCGGATTTGGCCAAGCTACAGCAAGCCTTTAGCCAGTTCAATGAGCTATCGGCACACCTAGCTGATTCTTATCAGCTGTTAGAGGGCCGGGTCAATGAGCTGACCGAGGAACTCAATAGCGTCAGCCAACAGCGTATTCAAGAGCTGGCCGAGAAAGAGCAGCTGGCCGGGCGCTTGGAAACCCTGCTCTCGGTGCTGCCCGGCGGGGTGGTGGTGCTGGATGACAAAGGCCTGATCAAACAGTGTAATCCCGCCGCCAAATTATTGCTGGGCAGTAATATCGATGGCCGATTATGGCGCGAGCTGGTGGAAGAGGTGTTTGCGCCCCGGCTTGACGATGGCCATGAAGTATCGACCAAAGACGGGCGCTTCTTTAGTATTGCCACCTCTTCAATTGACGAGGGCGGGCAAATTATACTGTTGACCGACCAAACCCCAACTCGCCGTTTGCAGGCCCAGCTATCCCGCCACGAACGCTTATCCGCCATCGGCAAAATGGTATCGGCCCTGGCCCACCAGATTCGCACCCCCCTATCTACCGCTATGCTCTACGCTGGCCATCTGGCCAAAGGCGGTTTAAAGCAAGAGAAAGTTGAAAGCTATTCTCAGAAATTGCTCGGCCGTTTAAGCCATTTGGAACAGCAGGTGCAGGATATGCTGCTGTTTGCCAAAGGCGAGTTACCCCTAAACGATACGATTGAGCTTAGCGATTTATATCGCGGCGTTCTGGAGGCCATGGAAGAGCCCTTGCACAGCAGCCAGTCGTATTGTGTAAACAAGCCACTGGCCGAGGGGCATGCGCGCTTGCGCTGTAACCGCGAGGCCCTGATCGGCGCAATACTAAACTTGGTGAATAATGCTATCGACGCCGCCGGTGGCGAGGCCCAGCTAAGTTTGGAGTTTGCCATGGCCGCGGGGCAGGTAGAGATCAAAGTTTGTGACCAGGGCCCGGGTTTAAGCGAAGCGGAATTAACCAAAGTACAAGAAGTTTTTTACACCACCAAATCCCACGGCACTGGCCTCGGTTTGGCGGTGGTTCAATCGGTTAGCCGCGCCCACGGTGGCGAGTTTAGCCTGGCTTCAAATAGCGGCTCTGGTTGTTGTGCCAGTATTGTATTGCCCCTATTAGATTAATAAGGCTAGTTTAAGTAAGACAGAGAATTAAATATGCAAAAGCACAAAATCTTGGTGGTTGAAGACGATAAAGACTTGCGCGAGGCGATCACCGATACGCTTGAGATGGACGACTATAGCGTGGTTGCTGCCGATAGTGCCGAGCGCGCTCTGCAGGAACTGGCGCTGCATAACGATGTACATATGATTGTCTCCGATGTGAATATGGGCGGTATGAGCGGGCATGAATTATTGGTTCATGTTCGCCAGAGCTACCCCCATATTCCCATGTTATTGGTAACCGCCTACGCCAGCGTTAGCGATTCGGTAGAGGCGATACGCCTGGGCGCGGTGGATTATTTGGTTAAGCCTTTCCAGCCCCAGGTGCTACTGGATACCGTCGCCCAATACGTCAGTGGTATGGTTGGTGCTAACAGCGAGCCCCCAATTGCCAACGCCCCCAGCAGCCAGCAGTTATTGCAGTTGGCCAGCCGTGTGGCCCAAACTGATTCAACCGTATTAATTGTTGGTGAGTCCGGCACCGGTAAAGAGGTGCTGGCGCGCTATGTGCACGACCAATCGCCCCGGGCCGATAAGCCATTTATTGCGATTAACTGTGCGGCGATTCCTGAGAATATGCTTGAGGCGATGTTATTTGGCCATGAAAAGGGCGCCTACACCGGCGCGACCGCAGCCGCCCCAGGTAAATTTGAACAGGCCAATGGCGGTACCTTACTTTTAGACGAAATATCGGAAATGGATATTGGCTTACAGGCCAAATTATTGCGGGTACTGCAGGAAAAAGAAGTAGAGCGTCTGGGCGGCCGCAAAACCATTAAACTGGATGTGCGAGTAATTGCCACCTCTAACCGGGATATGCGCCACTATGTGGCCGAGGGTAAGTTTCGGGAAGATTTGTATTACCGTTTAAGTGTGTTGCCCTTGCAGTGGGCACCGCTGCGCGATCGCCGGGAAGATATTTTGCCCCTGGCCGAGAAGTTACTGGCCCGTCATGCCCACAAGCAACACCGCCGCAGCATACGGTTGGGTGAAGATGCCAGACAGGCTTTATTGAGTTACCCCTGGCCCGGCAATGTGCGCGAACTGGATAATGTGATGCAGCGCGCCCTGATTTTACAGCTGGGCAGCAGCATAGGCGCTGCGGATTTGGGCTTGCAAATTGGTCAAGATTTTAGCCCCAAACCCAATATTTTAGAGGCGGCCTGCAGTGCAGGCTCAAGTGAAGCAGCCCCTATAGCGGCAGTGCCAGAGCCAGCGGTGCTTGAGCCCCTAGAAGCCGAAACTGCTGCGGTATTGGGAGACGATTTAAAACGCCGGGAATTTGAGATTATTTTGCAAACCCTAAAGCAAGAGGGCGGCAGTAAAAAGAACACCGCCGGCCGCTTGGGTATTAGCCCGCGTACCCTGCGCTATAAAATAGCGCGTTTAAAAGATGAAGGCTTAAATGTCGACACCATGTGGGCCTGTTAAGGCAGCTCTCACATTAATCAATCAGACTTTGTTAGGGCCCCGCTGAGCATCATCGAGTTATTCAGAGGTGCCCTAGAATAATAAGGGCCCGAATATGGGCCCTTTCACTTTTTAAGCGCGTTTGGATTAAGGCAGCATATAGGCGATATTGTCGAGCTGTTGCCAATTAAAGTTATCCAACAAACCATCCCAGCTCATATCGCCCCAAGCTATGTCGAATGCTGGGTGGGTATCGCTGCTGCTGGTCTCGCCGCTGCTTGCTTGGGCGGGTTTAGGCAAGTTGAACAGTAAGTCGTCCAGGCTGCCCAGATCCGTCAGCAGATCATCCAGCAGCAGGATATCCTCGCCGGCTTCGACGCTATCGTCTGCTTGCGGTGGGACAGCGGCCGGGTTCGGCTCACCATGCACCACGGTGCCCACTTCAAACGCTGCGCCGCCCTGGTCGTTGGCATCAAAGCGTTGGCCCCATACCTTGGCATCGCCGGAGTCCAAATGAGTTTCTGACCAAGTCAGTAGGTAACCGCCGTCTTTGAGCCCGACAAGGTGAGGCTCTGCCTGCATACTATCGCCGTTAGTGACCAGCTGCTCTTCAAAAATAGCCTGGCCATTGGCGTCGTATTTAGACATATAGACGTTTAGCATATCGGGGCTGTCGATTTCTAGGCCTGTCCATGCGATCACCAAGCTGCCGTCTTCCAGGCCCGCAATTTCGGGCTTGGCGGGGCCGGTCAGGGCATCTTTATTGATGACCATAGGCTCGGCCGTGGGGGCGCCACTGGCATCAAAGGTCTGCGCCATAATATTTAGGTAACCTTGGCTGTCGCTGCTCATCCAACTCAGAGCGAAGCCACCGCCGGCCAGTGCGGTAACATGGGCCTGGCTCTGGTCGCCGGCGCTGGTGTCGATGGCCAGCGCCGCTTGCAGCATTTCGCCGTTGGCAGTGATGACCTTGGCATAAAGATCCAACTCGCCAGCGCTGTTGGTGCCTTCCCAGGCGATGACCATATCGCCATTGCTCATGGTGGTAATAGTGGGCGCAGTTTGATCGTTAGCCATTTCATCATTCACCCGCATCTCCGTGGTGCGTGGGCTGCCATCGGCATTGTAAATACGCATATAAATGCCGTCGCCACTGCCATCCTGGCCTTCACTGATCCACACCACAGCGTAGCCGCCGTCGTCCAGTGAGGTAATCTGCGGCTTTAACTGACCGGCATTGGATTCGGTATTGACCTGGGTTTCAGCGCCCACTTTATTACCGTCGACATCGTAGCGTTGGCTGTAGATACCAAAATCGTCACCGTCTTGTTCATCGGACTGCCAGGTAATAACATAGCCGCCATCGGTCAAGCCGGTCACATCGGTGTCGGTCTGGTCATTGTGCAGCGTGCTGTTGACCAGGGTAGCGCCGCCAACTTTATCGCCATTGATGTCATAGCGCTGTGACATGATGTCAAAGCCGTTTTCCTCAGTGTTGGACAGCTGTAAATAAGTCACAATATAACCGCCGTCTTCCAGGGCCGCAATTGGGTCGACTATGACTTCTCTCAGGTTGTAGGCTTTATTGTTGCCGGCCACATCTTGCAGTTTGACCCCAAAAGTAAACCAGCCGTGTGAATAGTTAGAGTAGGACGCTTGGATGGTCGTATTGGTGCTGGCCTGGCCCGTTGCAGTGATGCTTTGGCCGGGGTTTTTCCAGACTCGACCGTTGAAGTGAAAGGCGACATCGCGAATATCGTAGCTGACCAGTTCATTGGTGCTTAGCTCAAAACGCACATCTCTGGCGGTGCCAAAATTGCCTCCCATACTCTGCAACCAGGGAAACCTAACATTGGCCTCGACCACCGTGTCAATGGTTACCGCCAACGGCTCTGAGCTGGCGCTTTCGGCGCTGTTGGGCAGGCTACTGCGGGCGCTAAAGTTGTAGCGGCCGTCAATATTGATGGCTCGGTCGGTGGTAATGGTCCAATTGCCACTGGCATCGGCTACGCCGCTGCCGACCCGCACTTGGTCTTGGTATAAGTCTACTGTGCTGTTGGGGCTGGCGGTGCCACTAAAAGTTGGGGTGGTGTCATTGGTCAAGTTGTCGTCGTTATACCAACCGGAATCGCTGCTATCGACCAAATCGATGGTGGGCTTAATCAAGGGCGGAAGGTACTCTACCACCACTTCGGCGATGGCAGTGGCGCCATTGCCGTCGCTGATCTCGTAGCTAAAGCGATCCGTTACCTGGCCGCTGCCGGGGTTTGGGGTGTAACGCAAACTGCCGTCGGCGTTGATGCTGACGGTTCCGTGTTGGGCTTGGCTGGCCAGGCGGCTAATACTGACGGCATCGCCATCTGGGTCGTAATCATTGGCCAACACCTGTAGGTCGCTGGGGCCAGTTACCTGAAAGCTATCGGCAACCGCTACCGGAGGCTTGTTGCCGTCGATGGTTAAACGAAAGATGTCTGACGGCCCGCTGTTGTTAACGGCCAGGTCGGTTTGGCGGGCGCTAAACTCATAGTCGCCGTCGGCCAGTTCGGTGGCCGGGGTAAACTGCCAGCGGCCAGTGTCGTCGGCCACTACCGTGGCCTGGCTTTGGCCGTTGATAAATATTTCGACTGTGGCGCCGGGCTCGGCCTGGCCCTCAAGGGTGGGGCTTGTGTCGTCGCTCAGCGCACCGCTGTTGAGCTGGCCGGTTTGTGCGCCCACATTATCGATCGCGTGATCGATGCTGGGCGGGGCGATGCTGCGATCGACGGTAATGGTATAGGGTTCACTTCTGGCGCTGGTATTGCCGTCCAGGTCGCGTACTTCAATGGTAAAGCTGTGTTCGCCCTCGGGCAGGGCGGTGGTGGGGGAAAAGCGCCAGCTGCCATCGTTAAAATTGGAGAAGACCTCTTGCAGAAATACCCCGTTATCGTAAATCAGTACACTGTAACCTGGCTCGACTTTACCCGTTAAGGCGGGAATGTCGTCGTCGGTATGGTCGCCAGAGGCGAGCTCACCTTGGTAGTTGCCGACATTATCTTCGATACTGTCGATTACGCCCGGCGCCAACTTGGTATTGGCTGCCACCGGCTGTGCGGCGGCTGCACTCGGCGCCGCCGCAGCGCTGGCGGGGTTGTCACCGACGACTGGGCTGGCTTCGCGCTCGACGGCGCTCGGCGGCACCGGCTCGGGGCTGCCGACTACCTCAACTCGGTAGGCAAAATACATCTCGCCCTGGGGGGTGACGGCTTTGATCGCAACCGTGGTGTCGCCGTCCGTCAGCGGCTGCTCGATATCAATCGACCAGTGGCCGCGATCATCGGCTTGGGTTTGGTAGGTTTGGCCCTGTATGGTGATAGTGACCGTGCTGTCGGCGATGATATGGCCGCTGACCTGTGCTTGACTGCCATCGAGTTTGCCAGCGTCAAAAATATAAACGTTTGAGGGCAAAACAACCGGCTCTA
>JAOXRV010000201.1 GCA_025800435.1 Cellvibrionaceae bacterium
TCACTGCGCAGCGCGCCTTGCAGCTGTACGCTTTAGGATCCCGCTGAGCATCATCGAGTTATTCAGAGGTGCCCTAGCACAGCCCTGAAAACTCGGTCATGCTGAGCGTCATTGAGTTATTCAGAGGTACCCTAGCAGTGATTTAAGCCTGCTCTTCTGCGCCGGCGGGCTCGCTGCGCAGCTGTTCATACTGGTCCGGATCGACGTATAAGAGCTTAACCACCAGGCTCATTTTACCGTCGCGCGCCTTTAGGGGCTCAACCACCATTACCATCACATTGTAGCGGCCTTCGCTATCTTGGATAACACCGGGGAGGTGTAACAGGGCGGCATCGCTGCTTTGCTCGGTGAGGATATTCAGATCGCCTTTGGCCTCCAGGGTTTGAGCAATAATTTGAACCAGGGCTCGTACGGATGCCTCGAACGAAGGAAAGTTAAAAGGGCCGCGAAACTCACGGTAATCCAGTTTGATTTTTAATGGCAGCTCCAGCTTTTGCTCTTCGCCGGTCTCTTTATTGCTGGCGCTCAGGGTTAAGGTGCCCACCCCCAGGCCCTTGCCTGCTTTGAGGTCTTTGAGGGCTGCCTTGGCTTTATCCTTGGGCTGCTTGACAAAAATTTGATGCAAAATGCGACAGGATAGGTCGGCGACCTGTACCAGGTTTAATTGGAAATTGCGCTGTGGCTGTGCAGCTTGTTCTGCCATCGGCTAGTCTCTTTATTAAGATTGGGCTTGTTAACAGGCAGCCGCAACAGGGGTTGCGGCGAAGTAAGGTAGGGGCCCTAGTTAGTTTCAGTGGGCTTAACGTAGAGCACCATGCTGTGACCGACGATTTCGTAACCGTGCTCGGCGGCGATCTGCTCTTGCAAACGCTCGATCTCTTCGTTGTGGAACTCGATCACATCGCCAGTGTCGGTACAAACCATGTGGTCATGATGATCACCCCGAGCCAGTTCAAACACCGAGTGACCGCCATCAAAATTATGCCGCACCACCAGGCCCGCGCCTTCAAATTGAGTCAATACCCGGTAGACCGTGGCAAGGCCAACGTCTTCACCGGCTTCCATCAGGCTCTTGTAGACATCTTCGGCGCTCAGATGATGCTGCTCGGAGGACTCCAAGATTTGCAGGATTTTTACCCGCGGCAGAGTCACTTTCAGCCCAGCTTTACGCAATTCCTGGTTTTCAACTGCCATTTTTCCCCCAAGAGTCTTCTCAGATTTGAATAAGTTCAGGTATTATCCCCTATTCGCCTAACCAAGTGGAACCCCCGATATGCAAAAACCGTTTATGCTACTGATTACCAGCCTCTGTTTAGTGCTCTTAGGCGGCTGTTCCTACCTTAAATTCCCAGGGGTTTACAGCCTAGACATCCAGCAGGGCAATATTGTCACCCAGGAGATGGTCGATCAGCTCAAACCGGGCATGACTAAGCGCCAGGTACGCTTTGTACTGGGCACACCGCTAGTGGCCGATACCTTTAACCCAGACCGCTGGGATTATTACTACAGCTTGAAAGACGCCAAGGGCAATATCACTAAAGAAAGCCTGACCGTGTTTTTTACCGACGACAAGCTCACCCGCTTTAGCGGCGATTTCCGCCCCGGTGGCGACAGCGCCAAGCAATAGCCGCTAAGCGGTGGCAGCCTTAGCGGCCCGGCGACGGCGCACCTCTTTAGGGTCGCTGATCAAGGGCCGATAGATCTCGACCCTATCCCCTTCCTGCATCAGATAGTCATTGGCTTTGGCCAAACCCTTGGTGCCCAGCGCCTGGCCAAAAATACCCAATTTGGCTGTCGCCATATCAATTTCAGGGAAGACCTTGGCAATGCCGGATTTCTCCACCGCTTGCACCGCAGTGGTGCCGGGCTCAACCAATAGAGCAATGATCTTTTGCTTATCGGGCAGGGCGTAGGCCACCTCTACACTAATGGTTTCTATATCGCTCATATCCGCGTCCTATAGCAGTTGAGGTTTACCGTAAACCTGTTCGGCCCGCCGGCACAGGGAGGCCACCTGCTGATTGGCCACCGATTCAAATAATTTGCCACCGGCACCTTGCACCACCGGGTTATCAAAACTAAAGGCCAGTTGCAGCATTACTTTACAGGCCGTGGGCGACAGCGCCTCAAAGCCCCAAAACCCCTGAAACTCAGAGAAGGGCCCCTCGACCAGCTCCATTACCATCAAATCCGGGGCACGCAGGGTATTGCGGGTGGTAAAACTTTGTTTGATCCCAGCCCGGCTCAAAGTGAGACTGGCGACCACGAAATTGTCCTCGCGCTGGCGCACTGTGGCACCAATACAACCGTCCATATACTCGGGGTAGGATTCAATATCACCAATCAAATTAAACATTTGCTCTTGGGAATAAGCCACCAGGGCACTGCGTTCAATGTGTTGCATCGTTTCCTTAGCTCAGCATGCGCTGAATAACAGGCAGGAAGAAAATAATATATATCAATATAGGTGCCACGTATTTTAACAGCAACAGCCAGCCATTAAAGCGAAACTTAGATTCGCGCTTAAAGCCCTCGCGCACCATGCTCTCGGGCAACAGCCAGCCCACCATTACCGCCATCAGCAAACCCACCGTGGGCATCAGAATATTGGCGACCAAATAATCCAACAGCTGGGAGAAATCCATCCCCAGCAACAGCTCCACCTGCTGCCACTGGTTAAACGAAGCCAGCACCCCAATGCCCAAGGCCCAGGCAATGGTACCGGCCAGCACCGCCGCCTGGGGCCGGGCCCAGCCGCGGTCTTGCAAGTGAGCCACGAAAGGCTCCATTAATGGGATGGTAGAGCTAAGCGCCACCAGGGTGATAATGCCGTAAAACCAGACCGCCAGCTGATGGCCGTCGGCCATTTGCGCGAACACCACCGGCAGACGCACAAACAGTGACTCGGGGCCGGCACTGGGCTCCATGCCCGGCAGGGCAAACACCAGTGACAAGGTCACCAGGCCGGCCAACACCGCCATAAATAAATCCAGCGCACCAATGCGCAGCACCAGCCGCCCCATCTGGCTCTCGCGCGGCAGATAGGCGCTGTAGCTCATCATCACCCCAAGCCCCACCCCCAGGGTGAGAAAGCCGTGGCCCAGGGCCATCATCAGCGAGTTCCAACCAAACTGCTGCCAGCGCATGCTAAACATCCAGTCGAATGAACGAGCGAAACTGTCGAACTCCACCACCGGCACCAGCAGCCCCAGCATGCCCACAAACATTGCCGGCACCAATAACTTAACCACCCAAGACAGCAACCGCAAACCCAGCGCCACCACCAACACCGACACCGCTATCAATAAGCTGTGCCACTTGAGCATAGTGGTCTGATCGAGCAAAAAGCGATCGAAGCGGGCGTTGCTGGTGGCCTCAGTCAGGCCCGCAAACTGCTGCTGATGGGCCAGCTGTAAATACTCCAGCCCCCAGCCCCCCATGACGCTGTAGATAGGTAGAATCAACAGGCTGGCGACAATCACCAAGTAACCCACCAGGCGCCAGCGAATACTGACCCCCGAGCCACGGGCCACGGCGGCCACCGCCGCCACCGGATTGCCGCGGCCAAGACGGCCGATCAACACCTCGGCCAGCATAATCGGCACCGCCAGCACAACCACACAGAGCAAATATACCAACAGAAACAGCCCACCACCGTGCTCCCCCACCAAATAGGGGAAACGCCAGAAGTTGATCAGGCTAACCGCCGCCCCGGTGGCGCCCCAAACAAAGGGCCAGTAACCGTGCCAGCGGCTGTGGGTACTGTGGTGGGGGGACAATTGCTGTGTACTGACATCATTCATACACTCATGCTAGCACTGGGCCAGTAACCGGGAAAGCCTAGCAGCCAGCTGAAAAACTATCTGCGTTGCCTCTGCTGCGTTGGAAACGGGCTCAAAATGCTCATTTATTACCTATAAACTCCGCTTTTTCGCCCGTTTCCGCCTTGCAGAGCCTGCCTCGAAAACGTTTTTCAGCAGGCTGCTATCCTTTCGCCGACCTTGGCTTTATAATCCGCCGCCATGGCCAAGAAGCAAAAGAAAACCAGTCCCAACACCATCGCCCAGAACAAGCGCGCGCGGTTTGATTACCATATCAGCGAAACCTTCGAGGCCGGCCTAGAGCTGATGGGCTGGGAAGTGAAAAGCCTGCGCGAGGGCAAGGGCCAGCTCACCGACAGCTATGTGTTTTTCAAAAATGGCGAAGCGTTTTTGCTCAACGCCCAGATCCAACCCCTGATCAGCGCCTCCACTCACTTTGTCACCGAGCCCACCCGCTCGCGCCGGCTGCTGCTGCACCGCAAAGAAATTGCCAAGCTGCAACAGGCCACCGAAGCCCAGGGCTACACCGTGGTGGCCCTATCCCTGTACTGGAAAAACCACCTAGTCAAATGCCAAATCGGCCTGGCCAAAGGTAAACAACAGCACGACAAGCGCGAAACCGAAAAACAACGGGACTGGAACCGCCAAAAACAACGCATACTGCAAAGTCGCTAAACTTCCCCCACCTTTGGTAACAGAACCCAGTTTGAGGGGTGGAGGGCACTTTCTCCGTTCCGAAAGCGCGCCGTCCAGGCGCTGGCCCCCGTTTCCTCCAGAAGCCTAGTCACTACGAAAGCACCCCCCACCCCTCAAACTTACATCTCGCATGACCTGTGATCACAAGCCTCACCCTCAAAGCTACTAAGCCCCCTCTTCATACTGCGATAATTTGAGACCAAACTCGACAGAGAGCCTTGTGTTGGTGCTTGCTTCTGGGGGCTTGGGAGCCAGGGATGGCGGACGAGAGCCCCAGGGACGGGTTTATGCGCCCCCCAGAAGCAAGCACCAACACAAGGCTCGTCAACGAAGCCCCTAAGCAATAAGCACCAACAACGGTCTATCCGCCATAGAATCCAAAACCATTTTGGGGCAGAATCAATCCCTTTATTCAGAGGCACCCTAGCCTAGTGCATCTCATAACAACAACGAGAAGACCAGCATGAGTACTCCCCGCGGACAATTTTCATCCAAAACCGGCTTTATCATGGCCGCCGCCGGCTCCGCCGTGGGCCTGGGTAATATCTGGGGCTTTCCCACCCAAACCGCCAGCAACGGCGGCGCCGCCTTTGTACTGGTCTACCTGATACTGGCCTTCGCCCTGGCCTACCCGGCGCTGATGGCCGAACTGACCCTGGGCCGCCACTCCCGCGCCAACACCATCGACTCCCTGGCCGCGGTAGCGCACCGGGCCAGCACCAAGTTTTTTGGCCGCGCGGTGGGCTGGTACGGGCTGATTGTGGCCAGCTTGATTCTCAGCTTTTATACCGTGGTGGCCGGCTGGATGCTGGCCTACCTGTTTGCCCCCATCTGCCAAATGCTGGGCATGGCCGAGCTGCAGCAATGGCTGACCAGCCAGAGCTTAGCCCGCGATCTTATTTTTGGCGGCCTGTTTGCCGGCCTGACCATGGCCATTATCGCCGGCGGTGTGGAAGCGGGGATCGAGCGCTGGTCCAGCCGCCTAATGCCGGCGCTGATTATTTTGCTGATGCTGCTGATAATCTATGTGCTGATGCAAGAGGGCGCTAACGAAGGCCTAAAACTGTACCTGCTACCAGACCTGAGCCAAGTCACCAACCCACAACTTATTGTGAACGCCATGGGCCAGGCATTTTTCTCGCTCTCTTTAGGCGTAGGCACCATGATGATTTACGGTTCCTACCTGAGCAAAGACGATAGCCTGCCGCGCCTGGGTGCCATTGTTACCACCGTCGACGTGGGCATTGCCTTTACCGCCGGCCTGCTGATTATTCCAGCCATGTTTGTGGCCCAACACCACGGCGCCACTATTTATGCCGAGGGCGGCTCACTGTTGGCCGGGCCAGATTTAATTTTCCAGGTGCTGCCAGTACTGTTTGACTCTATGGGGGCCGCGGGGCCGTTTGTGGCACTGGCATTTTTCGGCCTGATGACCATCGCCTCGCTGACTTCTTCCATCTCCATGCTGGAAGTACCGGTGGCCCGTGCGGTAGAGCGCAGCGAGCTGCCGCGCCCCACCCTGACGTTTATTATCGGCGGCATTATATTTGCCATCAGCGCAGTAATTATCGCCAACTTCGGCCAATTGTTTGGCCTGGTGGTGGACTTTACCACCAAATACAGCCAGCCCATTTTGGGCATTATGCTGTGTATTTTTGCCGGCTGGGTGATGCACCGCGACCGCCTCTTGCGCGAACTGAAAGAGGGCCACGAAGATATTGAGCAGACCCTGTTCTGGAAGATCTGGCCCATCTATGTACGCTTTTTCTGCCCCGCTTTAATTCTGTTGAGTTTCTGGCAAAGTCTCTAATGCAACTGACCGACAGCCACTGCCATCTGGATTTTGCCGAGTTTAGCGACCCGGCAGCTCTGTGGCAGCAGTGTCGCCAACAGGGCATTGAACGCTTAATTATTCCCGCCACCGAACCGGGCAACTGGGCAAGCATCGCCAAGCTTGCGACCGGCTTGGAAGGGGTTTACTGGGCCGCCGGGCTGCACCCCTGGTGGGCGGAGCAATACCAGTTAGACCCAGCGCAATTACAGCGAGCCCTAAGCGAGCCCAATTGTATTGCGCTGGGCGAGTGCGGCCTAGACGGCGGCCGCCCACAAAGCGAGCAGCACCTACAAGCCCTGGCCACACAAATCGAAGTGGCCAAAAGCCAGCAACTGCCACTGATACTGCACGGCCATAAGGCCCACAATGGGCTGCTGGAATTGCTGCGCCACTACCGCCCAGCCGGCGGGGTGATACACGCCTTTAGCGGCAGCCTTGAGCTGGCCCAACAATATATTAAGCTGGGCTTTGCCATCGGCATTGGCGCTGCCATCAGCTACGAGCGGGCCAAAAAAACCCGCAACACCGCCGCTACCCTACCACTGGAAAGTATTGTGCTGGAAACCGATGCCCCGGCCATGCCTCTGGCCGGCGCCCAGGGCAAACCCAACTCACCCCTGGCGCTATTACAGGTGGCGCAAATACTGGCCGAGTTGCGCGGTGAAAGTATCGATACCATTGCCAGCGTCACCAGTGCCAATTGCGATGCTATTTTTAATTTTCCAGCGCCCACTTAAGATGACCCAATGCGCAAAGTGCTATTGAGCAGAGAACACCAATGACACCCAACCCCAGCCCATTTGCTGTCGCTAATCTGCGCGCCCAGTTCCCGGTGTTTCAATCGAGCCAAAATCAAAACCTGGTCTATCTCGATAATGCCGCCACCGCGCAAAAGCCCGAGCCGGTTATCGAGGCAATGGCCGACTACTACCGCC
>JAOXRV010000248.1 GCA_025800435.1 Cellvibrionaceae bacterium
AAGCTTGAGATAACAACACAACAAGCAAAAAAAAGCCGTGCAAGCGAAGTGTTTGCACGGCTTTTTTCAATCTGCGAGAGGCCAAGCAAAATTACATTTTTGCGCCGATATGCCGCAGACAGGGGCTAGGGCACCTCTGAATCACTTAAACTCGCTCAATCGCAATCGCGGTCGCTTCACCACCACCGATACACAAGCTGGCAACGCCTTTGCTCTTGCCATAGGTTTCCAGTGCGGCTAACAGGGTTACGATAATACGTGCACCGGAGGTGCCCAGTGGGTGACCCAGGGCGGTCGCACCACCGTGTACATTGACCTTGGCGTGATCCAGCTCCAGCTCTTTCATCGCCGCCATGGCCACTACCGCGAAGGCTTCGTTTACCTCGAACAGGTCAACATCGGCACTGTTCCAGCCGGCCTTGTCGATCACCTTGTGCATGGCGCCTACCGGGGCAGTGGTAAACCACTCGGGCTCGTGCGCGTTCTGGCTGTGGGCGCGGATAGCGGCCAGTGGTTTAAGGCCGCGCTTGTCGGCTTCGGACTGACGCATCAGCACCAGTGCGGCGGCGCCATCGGAGATGGAGCTGGCATTGGCGGCGGTAACGGTGCCATCTTTGGCAAAGGCCGGGCGCAGGCTTGGAATTTTATCGGGCTTGGCGTTGCCTGGCTGCTCGTCAATTTCCACCAGGGTTTCACTGCGGCGAGTGACCACATTTACCGGGGTGATCTCGCGCTCGAACTTGCCCTCGGCGATAGCGGCATTGGCGCGGCGCAGGGATTCAATCGCGTAGGCATCTTGCTCTTCGCGGCTAAAGCTGTACTTGCCGGCGCAAGCCTCGGCAAACTCACCCATCAGGTTACCCTGGTAGGCATCGCGCAGGCCATCGAGAAACATATGGTCTTTGATTTCACCATCGCCCAAACGATAGCCGGCGCGGGCCTGGGGCAGTATATAGGGCGCGTTGCTCATGCTCTCCATACCACCGGCCACCACGATATCGGCACTGCCCAGGGCAATGGCGTCGTGGGCCATCATCACGGTTTTCATACCCGAGCCACAAACCTTGTTGATGGTGGTAGTGGGTACATTATTGGGTACCCCGGCGCCCAGGGCAGCCTGGCGCGCGGGGGCCTGGCCCACACCGGCGGGCAGTACACAGCCCATTAATACTTCGCTGACATCGGCGGCGTCGACCTTGGCATCGGCCAGGGCGGCGGCAATGGCTTTAGCACCCAACTGGGGGGCGGTCATAGCGCTTAGTGCGCCCTGCATACCACCCATGGGCGTGCGGGCAATACCAACAATAACTACTGGATCAGACATAAATATCTCCAACTCTTTAAACTCACCCCATTGGGGTAACGGGTTTTAGCTCGCGCCGGGCCTTAATCGTTGTGGGTGGCTCGGTTCACGGGCACTGATAAGCCCTCGGGGCCTTCGTCCGTACTAGGGTACCTCTGAATGAATTTACTGACTTAAGCGCAGCCTATATATAACCGACTCCGGAGCCGGTGCCTATAGTCAATCCGTCTAA
>JAOXRV010000263.1 GCA_025800435.1 Cellvibrionaceae bacterium
GGCCACGGTTACCGTCATCAGCGAGTGATACAAATTGTACTTATCACAATAGAGACGATACATATCCGAGCTCAGCCACTGCTCGGCGGGCAGAATATCGAGTATGTCTTTGGTTTGACCCAAACACCCCAACATGACCCCAAACACCTGCTGCACCTGCTGGGAGACAGAAGAGAGATCGTGGTAGTCCTCAATAAACCCTTGGGGAAGGTTGAGGGTATAGGCATCCTGCTCGTAAAAAGGAATTTGCTGCTCGGCTCGGGTCATCCACACCCCGCTGTCTGCCTCAAGTTCTGCTGCTAACAGTCTAAACACCGAGTTTTTGAAAGTGTGCAGCGGCTGCGTCAATGCCAGCTGATAAAATTTACTGATAACCTGTTGAAGATGAGTATAAACCTCGATACCACCGCTCATCGTATTAACGCTAAAACAAGCGGCTTACCGCCCCCTTAGCCCTTTCCCCCTATTGTGATTTTTCACTAGCGCTGTTTACAGCATCGCCACCGTAGAAATAGTGTAAATACCAGACAATATAACCATAAAAAATGCGCTGCAGTTTACCGCAATGGTAATTGAGCTGCTACCAACCCCCGATTGCTCACCCTGCTTTTGCTCCATACACTCCGCAGCCCAAGTGGTTCCCAAACCAATATATCGAACACAAAATCAGCTCACCGACAGCTTGTGTGCGGTGCGGTGCGCTGCGCAAGGTGTTCGGGGGATCGGCCAGGATTTGATCGGCATTGTCGAGCTTGAACCGCATAGCGGCAACTCTATCAAACGCAGTTTTTAAATTAAGAAAGAATTTGTAAGGATTAACCATGAAAAAACCTATCCAGTTGTCTATTGCCACGCTATTGGCCTTTAGCGGTAGCGCCATGGCCGACCCATTTGTGTACTACGTGACCAGCTTTAGCGGCCCGAGCGACAATACCGGTGTATTTGCCGGCGCCAACCAGCAACCCTTGAGCATCTTCGTCGAGCTCGACAACGGCGGCAACACACGCAGCAATCAGACCTGGAATGCAGCCCATGTCAGCAAGATAATGTTTCGCCTAAACGGCAATATCGTCACCACCATTGCGCCCAACGCCAGTGGCTCGAACATCGCCTCATCCGGCAGTTCACTCAGGTTTGAAACTGATGCTAGTGGAAACCTTAGCGCCGTTGCCAATCGTTTAAGCGGCAACACCAGCACCGCAGCGGCAGTTACTGCCGGCACCGACAGCAGCGTTGATATCAATTGGGGCTGGGCCAATGCAGCCCCGGGCAGCCCGAATATTTACAATTCAAACGCTAACGCTAATCGATTAAGTGTGCTTAACAGCGTATCGATCACCACCCCCGGCAATTGGCAATATTACGGCGCTAGCTTGCCCAGTGGCAGTGGCGGCAATAGTGGTGGTAGTAGTGGCGGCAACAGCGGTGGCAGTAGCGGTGGTAATAGTGGCGGCAGTGCCGGCAACAACCTTACA
>JAOXRV010000284.1 GCA_025800435.1 Cellvibrionaceae bacterium
GCGGAGGTCAAGCATGGCTGATCTATATGCCAGCGCACTGCACTTAAGCCGTGCAGATATTAAAGCCCTAAAAATGACCGACCCCTATTCGCTACACCGCGTGGTCTACAGCTTGTTTGCCGACCAGCGCTCAGATACCGAAAAGCAGGGCCACACTCCCAGTGGCATCGTTTATGCAGATCAAGGTGGAGACTTCCATGGCCGTAAAGTCCTGATGGTGTCTGACCGTGAGCCTGCACCTTTTGTTGATGAGCAGTTTGGGCAGGTGGTGTGTAAACCGATCGGTCGTGAGTTTTTAATGCACCCACAATACCGCTTTAAAGTGCAGATCAATCCGGTGCGCACCGATAAGCGCAGCGGAAAACGTGTGCCCGTGAAAGGGCGTGCAGACATTGCAGCGTGGTTTATGGCGCGTGCCGATAGAAGCTGGGGGTTTAATGTAGACCCGCGTACGTTGCAGGTGGATGCGGTCGAGGTATTGCAGTTTAAAGCCAAGAATGAGCGCCAAATTACACTCGCAAAAGCCCATATTCAGGGGCTGCTAACAGTGACCGATAGCGAACAGTTTCAGCAAAGTTTCCAGCAGGGTATCGGTAAAGGGCGCGCCTTTGGCTGCGGCTTATTGCAGGTAGTGCCCTTTATTGATCACCCATTTGCCTGATTATTATTTCAAGGATACGAAAAATGACGAACAGCATGAACAACACCCGTATTGAGTTTCATATTTTGCAATCTTTCCCTGTCACCTGCCTCAATCGTGACGATGTAGGTGCGCCAAAATCAGCGATGGTCGGTGGAGTGCCGCGCGCCCGAGTCTCCTCCCAGTGTTGGAAGCGCCAAGTGCGTTTAGCGATGCCACAGTTCGGCATTCAGCTTGGTGTGCGTACGAAAAAAGTGGCTGCCATGCTGGCGGCGGCCTGCATAGAAAAAGGTGCTAACGAAGAGCAAGCCCAAAGCTGCGCAGAGACGATGGCAGCCTTCTTTGCTGACGATACTTTACTCTTTCTTAGCCAAAACGAAGCCAGCGCTTTTGCCGCATATGCGCAAGAAAAAGCATTTGATAACAAAGCACTGAAAGACAAAGAGCTGATTAAAGTTGCGAAGAAAGTGATCAACCCTGCGCTCAATGCACTTGATATTGCTCTGTTTGGTCGAATGGTTGCCAAAGCGCCAGAGATGAACGTAGAAGCGGCTGCGGCGTTTGCCCATGCAATATCGACCCACAAAGTGACCAATGAAATAGAGTTCTTTACAGCGGTAGATGATTGCAAAACGGATGAAGAGAGTGGCTCGGCGCATATGGGTAGCCTTGAATACAACGCAGCCACTTACTATCGCTACATCAGCTTAGATATGGGGCAGCTTGCACAAACCCTAGGCGAGGGCGCCGACCTAAAAGCGGCGGTTGCGGCCTTTGTTAAAGCGCTGTACGTGGCAGTACCTGATGCGCGCCAAACCACTCAATCGGGCGCTTGCCCATGGGAATACGCGCGGGTACTGGTGCGCCAAGGACAGCGTTTACAAGCCTCCTTTGACCAGCCTGTAAAAGCAAAGGGCGAAGGGTTCTTGCAGCCAAGCAAGGCGGCACTGGATAGCTGGCTACATAAAAAAGAGCAGCTCTCTGGCTCCTTGTTTGGCAAGCAGGGCGATTATGCATGGGGTGATGATCTGGAATACAGCATTGATCGCCTAATTGCTGACCTGCAATCCCACCTGTGAGGTGGTAGCTATGAGTAATCAAACACACTACATACTCATGTGGCTCGAAGGGCCGCTACAAGCGTGGGGGCATGACTCCAAGTTCGGCGTGCGGGATACCTTAAACTTTCCCAGCCGTTCGGGTGTGATGGGGCTGCTATGCTGCGCCCGTGGCGCAGGCGGGCCAGAACGCGAGTGGTTAAG
>JAOXRV010000285.1 GCA_025800435.1 Cellvibrionaceae bacterium
TGCATCTTCAGCTTGCGCCGCCCACCCAGCTCTGCCCACAACATGCCGGTAATAATCAAACTGGCCCCGATCCAACCGTTCAGCCCCAGTAGCTCGCCCAAAAACATAAACGCAAAAATATGGGCAAAGATCGGCTCCAGGGCAAAGATCAGGGCGACCTTGTGGGGTTCTAGTAAACGCTGGCTGCTGGTTTGCACCCAATAGGCGAAGGCGCTGCCCAAAATGGCGGAGTAGAGCAGGGCTTGAATAACCACCGGGCTGCTGAGCTGCTGTAGCAGGGGCGGGTATTGCTTGGTTTCGCCAATGCCAAACACTGCGGCGATGCTGCTGTAGAAGCCCACCGCAGCCAGCTGGGTCATGCTTAATAAAATAACCGGGTAGCGCCCGGCGTAGCGGTCGGTAAAGCAGATGTGGGCGGCAAAGCACACAGCGCACACGGTGACCAGGATATCGCCACTATTAAATTCCAGTTTATCCCCTACCGTTAGCAGGTACAGGCCCGCCGTGGCCAGGGCCACACTGATCCACACGGCGCCGTCGACTCGTTTGCCAAACAATAGCCAGGCCAGCAGGGGCGTTAGGGGTACGCACAGGCCGGTGATAAAGCCGGCATTGGAAACACTGGTATAGAGCATGCCCTGGGTTTGGGTGCTAAAGCCCAAAAACAGCAATAGGCCAAGGCCCATGCCGGTTTTAAATAGCGCCAGGCGCGAATACTCCCGGCCCGGCCCGCTGCGGCTTATATACCACAGGGGCAGCAGGCACAGGGCCGCGGCAAAGAAGCGGATGGCATTGAAGCTGTTGACGGCGATGATATCGATGGCTTTATCGATCACCACAAAGCCGCCGCCCCAGATGATATTGACCAGAATTAGGGCGATAAAGGCGGTGCTAGTGCTGCGCATGGTGTCTTCTCTATCGTTGTTGCCACAGTAAAGGCGCGCATTCTATCAACTGTTGGCGCCGTGGTCAGATCAAAAGATGCATCTGGCTCCCTGTCGCCTCATGGTTTTTTTGGCTACTATAAGTGAATGCCTACAAAAAAGGCCCGTGGCGTCTAACGCGCCATTAGTGCCTAATGTGAAAGGAGCTGCCAGTCATGCTGACCCTATACCCGTCCATCCGCCCCTATAACGATTTCTATCTGCCAGTGAGCGATGGTCATCAACTGTATGTGGAAGAGTGCGGCAACCCTGAGGGTATTCCGGTGCTGTTTGTGCACGGTGGCCCAGGTGGTGGCTGTGGCAAAAAAGATCGCAGCTTCTTCGACCCAGAGATGTACCGCATAATCCTGTTTGACCAGCGCGGTGCCGGCCGCTCGCTGCCCCACGCGGCACTGGAAAATAACACCACTGACCATTTGCTGGCCGATATGGAACAGCTGCGCGAGCATCTGGGGGTAGATCAATGGGTGCTGTTTGGGGGCTCCTGGGGTTCAACCTTGAGCCTGCTC
Source organism: Cellvibrionaceae bacterium (assembly GCA_025800435.1). Taxonomy (GTDB): domain Bacteria; phylum Pseudomonadota; class Gammaproteobacteria; order Pseudomonadales; family Cellvibrionaceae; genus Pseudoteredinibacter. Next base: position 1,454 of record JAOXRV010000285.1, read on the forward strand.
TATGCCCAGGCCAATCCCGAGCGGGTAATGGGTTTGATTTTGCGCGGCATCTTTTTGTGCCGCCAGCGCGACTTTGATTGGTTTTACCAGGCCGGTGCCCACCATGTCTTTCCCGATTACTGGAAAGACTACCAGGAAATTATCCCCGCCGCCGAGCGCGGCAATATGATCGAGGCCTACCACAAGCGCCTTACCGGCAGCGATGAGCTGGCTAAAATGAACGCTGCCAAACACTGGTCCCTGTGGGAGGGTCGCTGTTCCACCCTGCGCCCCTGCCCGGATAAAGAAGAGTTTTTCTCCGACCCCAGGGTGGCCATCGCCATCGCCAGGATTGAGGCCCATTATTTTATTAATGACTGTTTTATCGAGCCCGATCAAATCGTCAACAACGCCCAGTGCCTAGAGGGCATTCCCACCACCATTGTCCACGGCCGCTACGATATGGTCTGCCCGCTGGATAATGCCGTCACCTTGTACGAAGCGCTGCCAGATTCTGAGTTGCATATTATTCGCGACGCCGGCCACGCCTCCAGCGAACCCAGCATTACCGATGCCCTGGTGCGCGCCACCGAAGAGATGGCCGAGCGTTTTAAAGGCGATTTTCACAAGGGTGCCTAGTAGGTATTGGGGTCAGGCCTTTGGATTTGGGTTTGCCACAAAACCAGCTTAATGCGCAAATCCAAATCCAAAGGCCTGACCCCAATACCCCCAATACCTCTAGGCACCCTTGTGAAAATCGCCTTTAAAACGCTCGGCCATCTCTTCGGTGGCGCGCACCAGGGCATCGGTAATGCTGGGTTCGCTGGAGGCGTGGCC
>JAOXRV010000292.1 GCA_025800435.1 Cellvibrionaceae bacterium
AACCACTTAGAATCAGTGTTTTCGCGTAGTGGCGTCGAAAGCTGGGCACCCGATCCATGAAAGACTGACATGGCAACTGCAGCTCCCGATTTTATCTTTGAATCCATTGTTTTTCTCAGCGCGGCCGTTGTGGCTGTGCCAGTGGCCAAGAAGCTGGGCGTAGGCTCTATTATTGGTTATCTGGTCGCTGGCATTATCATCGGACCCTTTGGGCTGAAGGCCATCAATTCGGTGGAGGCCATTCTGCCAATTGCTGAGCTGGGCGTGGTGCTGTTGTTGTTTGTGTTGGGGCTTGAGCTTAACCCGAACCGGCTTTGGCGCATGAAAAGTGATATTTTCGGCCTCGGATCCAGCCAGATTGTGCTCACGGGTTTTTGCCTCAGTTTCGTTATGCAGGCCTTTGGGCTGCCGCGTGAGCTTGCTTTTATCGGCGGCTTCGGCATGGCGCTTTCATCAACGGCGTTTGCGGTGCAGATCCTTAAAGATCGTGGGCATTTTTCATCTGATTATGGACAGCGCGCGTTCGGCATTTTGCTGATGCAGGATATCGCTATCGTGCCTCTTCTGGCGATGGTCAATATACTGGCTCCCAACGCGGCAGATGG
>JAOXRV010000310.1 GCA_025800435.1 Cellvibrionaceae bacterium
GGCCACCGAGGCCAGGTCTTTAATGCGATCTGCCATAGCCAGATTGGCCAATAGGCTGCAAACTAAAATCAGTACAATGCGGTTCATAAATATGCCAGTTAGCTTAAAACCAAATTTAAAAGGGCCACAATTCGCTGTTGAAAAAGCGCGACAGCCAACCCATTTTAGCGGCATCGGCCAAGGTGCCATTGCCGCTGTAGGTAATGCGGGCATTGGCCAGCTTGGTGGAGGCCACGGTATTGCTAGGGGTAATATCGTCTGGCCGTAAAATACCGCTGATGCGTATATATTCATCGCCGTTGTTTAGGGTAATCCATTTTTCGCCGCGCACCATTAAATTACCGTTGCCCTGTACTCCCGACACCGTCACGGTGATGCTGCCTTTTAAGCTATTGCTCTGGTCGGCATCGCCACCGCCGCGAAAATCGCGCTTGCCGACCAAATCGGTTAGCAGGCTTAAATTCGCGGCGGAGATACCGGTTCCCAGTACCGTGCCGACACCGCCCTGCTCTTCTTCAATATCGATCTTGTTCTCTTTTTTGGTAGAGATATTAGAGGACTTTTTGGACGTAGTGGCCTCGGCCAAAATCACTTCGATAACATCTCCGACTCGGTGCGCCTTGCGGTCTGAGAACAGCACCAAGCCACGCCCCTCTTGGTAGAGCGAGCCATCGGTGCTGGCTGGCACCGGCTCGGGCACTGCGTGCATTGGCGCATAGGCGGCCTCGCCCGGGCGCGCAGGCGGCTGTATCACACAGGCACTGAGTGCTGTAGCCAGCAATAGTAATGTGCCAATTCTGCTCGCAGTTTTAAGCATTTTACTCACCTTATCCCCTAAACGTTTTGAGAAATAAACTGCAACATTTGGTCGGCGGTAGAGACCACCTTAGAGTTCATTTCATAAACCCGCTGGGTGGTAATCATATTGACCATCTCTTCGACAATATCCACATTGGAGTTTTCCAGACTGCCCTGCTGCAGTGAACCCATGCCGTTTTCACCGGGCACGGAGTTAACCGGGTCACCACTGGCCGCCGTCTGGTAGTACATATTACTGCCGATCGCCTGCAGGCCGGCGGGGTTTACAAAATCCACCAGGGTAATATTGCCCAGCTGCTGGCCGTTAATTTCGCCATCTGAATAGGCGGTTACCACACCGTCGGTGCCGATGGTAACGCGGTTACTGCCCTGGGGAACCGTGATATTTGGCTCAAGTAATAAGCCGTTAATGGTGGTCATCTGGCCGTCGCGGTTCATGCTAAACTGACCGTTGCGGGTATAGGCGATATCGCCATTGGGCTGCACCACCTGGAAAAATCCGCGGCCTTTAATGGCCACATCCAGGGTTTGGTCGGTTACTTGAATGCTGCCCTCGGTAAATTCCTTTGAGGTACCAGCCACGCGCACACCCGCACCTAACTGCAAACCCGAGGGCAATTGAGTATCCACCGTGGACTGCCCGCCGGGCTGGCGTATAATTTGATACAGCAGGTCTTCAAATACTGCGCGGTCACGTTTAAAACCAATGGTCGAGGCGTTCGACAGGTTATTGGAGATGGTGGTTAACTGCTTGTCTTGGGCGGCCAGGCCAGTCTTACTGACATAAAGTGCTGCGTGCATGGGGTCACCTATTACTGGTTAATTCGTTAAGTCTTTTACTAAGTTAAGACATACGCAAAAGTTGTGCCGAAGATTCGGAATTGTCTTTTATCGTGCGCATCATCTTCACTTGAATCTCGTACTGGCGCGCCAGGCTCAGCAGATTGGTAAATTCATCGACGGTGTTGACGTTACTGGTTTCGATATAGCCGGACTGCAGGCGCAGGTCCACATCCGCATCACGCTCGGCGCCCTCTAAGCCACCCTCGCGCAGGCGAATCAAACCGTCGGAAAACTTCTCCAGTTCGCGGTGGTCGATACTAACCATTTTGATTCGATCAATCTGCACTGGCTGATCCACACCTTGGCCTAGCAGCACCGCAGAGATGGTACCGTCGGAGGCGATCTCGATTTTTTCAGCGGGGGGAATCGCAATAAAGTCGCCATCCCCTAACACCGGGTGACCTTGACCATTGCGCAGAATACCGTTGATATCCACACTCAGGGCGCCGTCGCGGGTATAGGCTTCAGTGCCATCGGGGGCGCGAATAGCGAAAAATCCCTCGCCATTCATGGCCACATCCAGCTCGCGGCCGGTGTAGTTGATGGCGCCTGGGCGCAGATCGGTGGCGGGGTTTTCCGCCAGTGAGTAGGCGCGGCTGGGGTGACCTTCACCGTAATAGACGCCCATGCTGCGAGCCTGGGTAAAATCGGCCCGAAAACCCTGGGTATTACTATTAGCCAAGTTATTGGCGTGGTTGGTCTGGGCCATCATATTGTTCTTGGCCCCGGTCATGGCGATAAAAAGCGCTCTGTCCATTGCAAACTCTCGACTTTAGCAAGTTTGGGCTGCTTATTAGCAATGCCTGGCAAGTGTCATTGGCTCGACAATTTGCCGCTAATTCAGCCTTTGCTAGAGCTTGTTGCAATTAGAGTGCCAGATTTTTTTGCGGAAATTAGAATGCTTCGACCCCGAGCCTTGTGTCGGGGTTTACTTCTAGGGGACGCATAAATCCATCCATGGAGCTCTCGTCCGCCATCCATGGCTCCCAAGCCCCTAGAAGCAAACCCCGACACAAGGCTCTACAACCGTTAAGCTTATAAGCCGTGCAGGTAAGCAAAAAACACTACCTAATAGCTGGGGCTCTAATTGGTGGAAGAAA
>JAOXRV010000314.1 GCA_025800435.1 Cellvibrionaceae bacterium
TGGCTATGGCCCCCATGATTGCTCCGACCATTGGCGGCTTTCTGGATGATCAGATCAGCTGGCGGGCGGGCTTTGCCTTCTCGGGCCTCTTTGCGCTTATTATCCTGATCTGGGCCTGGTATACCCTACCTGAAACCAACCGATATCTTGGTAAGGCAACCTCCATTGCCAAGATGCTGGGTGATTATCGCACTTTGTCCGGCTATCGGGCCTTTTGGCTGTTTACCATGGTCTGCGCCTTTACAGGAGGCATCTTTTTCACCTTCCTGGGTGGCGCACCTTATGTAAGCCATCAGATATTCGGCATGGGACCGACGGAATATGGGCTGTTCTTCGCATTGGTGGCGATTGGCTATTCCATCGGAAATTATCTATCGGGTCGCTATACAGGGCGGTTCGGGCTGTTTCGCATGATGTTGGGCGGCAATCTCGTCTCTCTCTTGGCTTGCCTGTTTGTCATTGCTCTTTCCACTCTGGGCATAGAGCATCCGCTGGTGCTGTTTGGTGCGGTGGGCTTTGTCGGGGTCGGCAATGGCATGACGCTTCCCAGCGCCAATGTGGGCATTGTCAGCGTTCTGCCAGAACTTGCCGGCACCGCATCGGGCTATTCGGGCTTTTTGGTCACCCTTGTTTGCGCCTTCTTTTCCTATGTCGTGGCTTTTATTCTGAGCGACAGCGTCATGCCAATGGC
>JAOXRV010000315.1 GCA_025800435.1 Cellvibrionaceae bacterium
TAACCGCGATGAAATTTTAGAACTGCCCTTGAGCGCGACCATTGAGCCCAGCGATACTCTGAGCGAGATCAGCATCAGCGATGGCAATAATACCCTGCAAGTGGCGGCCGAAAATATCAGTGTTAGCGGCAATGGCCAGGTCACAGTAAGCGGCCAAGATCTCAGTGGTTTGGCCGACGGCGAGCTGACCGTAACCTTGGTAATTACCGACATAGCCGGCAATGTCGGCCAAGTCAGTGACACCATTACCAAAGATACTTTGGTCAGTGGCGGCGGTGGTGAGCAAGACCCGGATTTATCCATTGCGGTAACCGCCATCAGCGACGACACCGGTGTGGACGGGGATTTTTATACCAGCGATACCACCCTTACCATCTCTGGTGAGTTGAGCCAGCCCCTATTGGCCGATGAACGAGTAGAGGTGAGCGCGGATGGCGAGACCTGGCATGTGGCTGTGGTGGATGGCAACAGCTGGCAGTTTGACGATGCCACCGAGCACGGCCACGGGCAGATTAATTACCAGGTGCGGGTTATCGACAGTGCTGGCAACATCGGCGCCACTGGGGATAAAACCATTACCATCGATACCCAGGCCCCGGGCAGTCAAGAAGGCGATGTGCACAGTATTGTGTTTGATGGTGGCGGCGATGATGTCACCAACCTGGACGAATCTTTTGCCATTGGCATGGTCGGCCAGATCGAAGCCAGCGATACCATCAACAGCATTGTGATCAGCGATGGCAACAGCACCATTAACGTGGATGCCGGCGATATTGCGCTGGGCGAAGATGGGCAGGTGGTGGTGTCTGGCCAGGATTTGTCCAGCCTCGACGACGGCGAGTTAAGCATTACTTTAAGTATTACTGACCTGGCCGGCAATGTGGGTGAAGTCAGCGATACCATTACTAAAGATACCTTGGTCAGTGGCGGTGAGGGCGCCAATGACCCGGATGTCAGTATCGAGGTTACCGGCATTAGCAATGATACCGGAGTCGAAGGGGATTTTATTAGCAGCGATACGATACTGACTATTAGTGGCGAAGTCAGCCAGGCGCTATTGGCGGATGAGCGAGTTGAAATTAGTCTGGACGGTGAAACCTGGTTTGAGACAGAGCTCGACGGCAACAGTTGGCAATATTCCGACCCCACGGAACACAGCGATGGGGAAATTAGTTATCAAGTCAGAATTATCGATAGTGCCGGCAATATTGGTGCCAGCGGCGACAAAACCATTACTATCGATACCCGCGCCCCCGGCAGCGACGCCGGCGATATTCATCAGGTCAGTGGTGAGGGCGGCGGCGATGAGTTGATCAGCAAAGCTGAAGTGGGCAGCTTTGAAGTCAGTGCCACTATCGAGCCCGGCGATAGTGTGGACAGCGTCGAGATCAGCGATGGCCTGGTGTCAGTGACGGTACCCGCCGAAGATATCAGTGTGAGTGAGACCGGCCAGGTGACCATTGTCGGTCAGGATCTTAGCAAGCTCAACGACGGCGAACTGACCATTACCCTGACCATTAGCGATGTGGCCGGTAATATCGGCAGTGTCACCGACACCATTACAAAGGACACGGTTGTCAGTGGCGGCGGTGACGAGCAAGACCCGGATTTGGATATCGCTATTACCGCGATCAGCGACGATACCAATATCGATGGGGATTTTGTTAGCAGTGATACCACCTTAACCGTCAGCGGCAGTCTCAGTGAAAATCTGCGCCCGGATGAGCGGGTCGAGATCAGCAGCGATGGGGAAACCTGGGTCAGCGTAGATGTCAGCGACACCAGTTGGAGCTATCAAGACCCGACTGAGCATGCCGATGGCGAGGTCGAGTATCAAGTGCGGGTAATTGATGGCGCTGGTAATGTGGGCGCGAGTGGCAGTCAAACCGTGGTGGTCGATACCATGGCACCGGGCAGCCAGGATGGCGATGTTCACGCTGTCGATTACCTGGGCGGCGGTGACGAATTGGCCAGTGCCAGTGAAATTGAGGCCCTGACCTTGAGCGCGACCATCGACCCTAGCGATACCATCGAGAGTGTCTTAGTCAGCGACGGTCGCACCAGTATTTTAATTGATGAGGAAGACATCAGCGTAGCCGAGGACGGCAGTGTCAGTATTGCCAGCCAAGATTTATCGTCGTTTCGAGATGGCGAGATCTCGGTCACCCTCACCATCAAAGACCTGGCCGGTAATATCGGCGAGGTAAAAGACACCATTGTTAAAGACAGCGTTGTCAGCGGTGGCAGCGGTAGCAACGACCCGGATGTGACAATCGCGATAGAGTCGATCAGCGAGGATACCGGTACCGCCGGTGATTATATTACCAGCGATACCACGCTGACGGTTTCCGGCAGTGTCAGTCACAGTTTGCAAACGGACGAGCGGATTGAAGTAAGCCTAGATGGCGAGACTTGGCACAGCGCCAGTGTCGAAGGGCGCGATTGGCAATACACTGATCCAACAGAGCACAGCGATGGGCAAATTAACTATCAAGTGCGTATTGTCGATAACGCCGGTAATGTGGGCGCCAGCACTGAGCAGAGTGTCAGCATCGATACCTCTGCCCCGGATAGCGAAAGCCACAGTATTGAGATAATGGGCGGCGGCGATGAGCTGCTGAGCAGCAGTGAGGTTGGCGCGCTGGAACTGACTGCCAGCATTGACCCCAGCGATAGGATTGATTCCATCACTATCAGTGATGGCAGTGAAACCCTGACCGTAGATAGCGCCGATATCAGTTTTGCCGATGACGGCAGTGTTACTATCGCGGGCCAAGATCTGAGCGCCCTGGCCGATGGTGAACTTACCGTTACCCTAAATATAAGCGACAGTGCCGGCAATGTTGGCGCTGTCAGCGATACCATTAGCAAAGATACCCGTGTCAGTGGTGGCGAAGGCGCCAATGACCCAGACTTGAACATAAGCGTCAGCGCTATTAGTGAAGATAGCGGCACCGCCGCCGACGATTTTATTACCAGCGACACCAGCCTCACCATTAGCGGCAGCTTGAGCAGTCAGCTGCAGGCCGACGAGCGCCTGGAGATTAGTCTCGATGGTGAAAGCTGGGCCGAAGTCAGTGTTGATGACAGCAGCTGGAGCTATCAAGACCCGAGTGAGCACAGCGATGGCCAGCTCACTTATCAGTTGCGGGTGATCGATACGGCGGGCAATGTGGGCGCTACTGCAGAACAGGCGGTGACCATTGATACCATGGCGCCGGGCAGTCAAGAGGGCGATAGTCAGGCGGTCACATTTAGCGCTGGCGGTGATGAGTTTATCAACTACGGTGAATCTTCTGCTACCGGGCTGGTGGTAACACTGGCAGAGGGTGATAGCCTCAGTGAAGTGACCATTAGTGATGGCAGCTTGAGCCTGACCGTCAGTGAAGATGATATTGTGGTGGCAGAGGATGGCAGCATTTCCATTATTGGCCAAGATCTGCAAGCCCTGGCCGACGGCCAGTTAACCGCCACTGCCACCATTATCGATATTGCCGGTAATGTAGGTGAGATTAGCAGTACCATTAGCAAAGATACCTTGGTCAGCGGCGGCGATAAGCCCAGTGCTGCAGCGGTCACGATTCAAGTCACTGCTATCAGTGAAGATACCGGCACGGCCGATGATTTTATTACCAGTGATAATACACTCACGGTCTCGGGCACCATCAGATTTTCGCAAAAGAAAAAGCTCCTTTCAAGCGGCATTTTTTTTTCTTGGTCTACTGAGAAGTTATTCCGGGTTTTAGGATTTCTGGTCTAAGATTCTGGATTCCGGATTCCTGGTTTTTTGTAAACCCTTCGAGGTAACGGAAACGTGAAGGTCAATTCCAGTTGTCCAGTTGAAAATGAAAGCCGTCGAGTCTGTAATACACGGCGCGCGTGGAGTTTAGAATGAATCACTGATAATCACGAATGTAAAGCTTGAACGACAAATATAAAATACGCATGTTAAAACCTTTATGAAGCATTTAAAATACAAAATA
>JAOXRV010000343.1 GCA_025800435.1 Cellvibrionaceae bacterium
ATTTAACCAAAGGGGTTTTGTTTACGCCCTTCTTAGCCACCACCCACCAGAGCAATAGAACGCTGTTTAAACTCGGTGAAGCGGCCACTGAAGAAATTGGCCGAGTGGCCGAGGGCGGCGATATCGGGCCACTGCGCGACCAGCTGCAAGTGGACCGGGCCTACTTCGATTTTGCCCAGACCGATGGTCTGCTCAACCCAGGCGAAACCGTGAGTTTTACCATTACCTCCCCCTACCGCTATGGCAAGTTCAGTTTAATCAGCATGGCACTGCCCACCAACGATACCCTGGTAGCCCTGCGCAATGCCCAGCTGCCGTTTTACCGCCAGCGCAGCGCCACCTATTTTTTAAGCGCCTATGACGCGGGTACCGAAACCAATGACGAACTGTGTGCGAATATCCCCGGCCCCCAGTGTGGCGGCAGCCCGTTTTCCCCCGACGATGCCGGTGAGGGCTATATCTACCCCAGCGCCGGTATTCACGGTGAAGGCGATTTAACTCGCGCCGCCTACAACTGGGGCGAGAAGGTCGCCATGGTAAAAATTAGCCGCAACTTTTAAGCTT
>JAOXRV010000352.1 GCA_025800435.1 Cellvibrionaceae bacterium
GTATTGGGGTCCACGTTCTGCACTTCGTACTCGGGCTCGGGCATGGGTTCGCTATAGATCGGCGCCGAGGCAGTTTCGTCAGGGTCGGTATTAGGGACCACGTTCTGCACTTCGTACTCGGGTTCAGGCATGGGCTCGCTGTAGGTCGGGGCCAAGCCGGCATCGGGATTCGAGTTTTGTACTTCGTACTCGGGTTCAGGCATGGGCTCGCTATAGGTGGGGGCTAGGCCCGCATCGGCTTGTACCGGTTTGTCATCCGAGTTTTGCACGTAGTTTACAGGCTCGGGCATGGGCTCGCTGTAAATTGGCGCCATGGCAGTTTCGTCGGGGTCGGTATCGGGATTCGAGTTTTGTACTTCGTACTCGGGCTCGGGCATGGGCTCGCTGTAGGTTGGGGCCGGGCCGGCATCGGCTTGTGCGGGGTTATTATCCGAGTTTTGCACTTCGTATACCGGCTCGGGCATCACTTCGCTGTAAATCGGTGCCGAGGCGGTTTCGTCGGGATCGGTATTGGGGTCCACGTTCTGCACTTCATACTCGGGCTCGGGTATGGCTTCGCTATAGGTCGGAGCCACCAAATCCGTATCCGACTGGGTATCCTTTTGCTGCTGGTCTAGTTTGTTTGGGTTTTGCTGTTCATTGCTCATGCGTGCTACCTATCGCTATATCCGTATTGAAGGTCAGTAAAACCCTTGGCCGATAGTTATAAGAACTAAACCTACTGCTAAACACCGATTACCTAGTCAAACAAATGGCGAGGCTGTTTGCGCTAACGCGAACTTGCTCTGTCTGGACTTGCTGGAGACTGCTTGGCTAACAACTGCCTGGGTCTTCCCGAAGGGCTTAATTGGTTTGAATCATAGTGAGTGACGAATAAGATGCCAATTTCACTGGTCAAAACAAGCCAAAAGTACTGTTGATATAAATAAAAAATAAACAAAAAGTATTATTTAAATGTTAGTGGAAACAACCTGGATGGGGTGGAAGTATTAGACGAACGTTAAGCCAATGGGACGCCGCCGGTCACGCCCGCTGTTGTGCCCACTGAATGGCCCCGGATAGCGGCCCAGGCTGTCATTTTCCTGTCATCGCAACTGGGTAAGTTGCGCTTGACCGTGGCAGTACTTTAGCGGTAATTTCCGGCCCATGGGCATGGATAAGCCCCGCTAATGGCCACTGCGGCGTGAGTCCTGCTGCAGAGCCTATGCTCTGCAGCAGCCTAAAAACCCGGCTATAAACCAGCGCGTTTGCGCATATCGCCACAGGAGTATCGGTATGAGCTATCAGACCCTTGAACAAGATCTTGAATTAGACTCGCAGTTGGATTCGGCGATACAGCCGACGGTAGAAGTTTTAGACGCCAGGCGCCGGCTTGAAGACCGCCTTGAAGAAGCCCGCTTAAGGCGTGAAACCCAAGAATTTGACTTCGACCTTGAACTCTAAGTAATAGCTGGGCACACCCGACCCGCGTTTGCCCAGCTAATCCCCCCTGGCGACCGGTCACCGCGCTCGCTATACCTGTTGACCCGGCCAAGAATTTCCTTGGGCGGCAACTTTTGGCCCATATCCTGCATCTACCCCCGCTGAGAAAACCCAAACGCCATTTTTATGGCATTGGCTGAGCCCAAATAGGTAGATCATGAATAATCGAGTCGATATCAACCGCCTGCTGGTGGAAATGCGCTCTCTAAAATCCCAGACCCAGTCCTTTAATGGGCCGGGTAATGCCGTGGGTGGTATCGATCGGCCCCAGTCCACTGTGCGCCCCGGTGTGCAGCTAGAAGGCGCCAAAGAGGTCCCCAGTTTTAGCGATATGATGAGCCAGGCGGTAGATAAAGTGAATGCGGTGCAAAAACAGTCCGCCGCCCTGGCAACCGCTTATGAGCAGGGCGATAAATCGGTGGATATCACCGATGTGATGATCGCTTCGCAAAAATCGTCGGTGGCTTTTCAGTCGATGGTGCAAGTGCGCAATAAGCTGGTAGATGCCTACCGCGATGTTATGAATATGCCCATGTAATGTAAGGCGAGACCATGGCAACTGCCCAAACCGATATGGGGGATATGCCCCAAGACCAGGCCTCGGAGCCACCAAAGAAACCCAACTCTGACTTGGTTGAAGGTTTTAACAACCTCAACCTGATGCGTCAGGTGGGTTTAATGGTGGGCCTGGCAGCCAGTGTGGCCATTGGCTTTGCCGTAGTACTGTGGACCCAAGAGGACCAGTACCGGCCCTTGTTTAGCACCACCAATATTCTCGATGTGCCCCGTATTTCTGAGGTCTTAGATCAAAACCAGATCTCTTATAAGCTCGACGAAACCAATAACACCATTCTCGTTTCCGAGGACGATATCTATCAAGCGCGGATTAAATTGGCGCAGATGTA
>JAOXRV010000368.1 GCA_025800435.1 Cellvibrionaceae bacterium
GCCGGACGAGAGCCCCACGGACGGGTTTATGCGTCCCCCAGAAGCGAGTACCCGCCCCCAAGGCTCGCCAACGAAGCCCCAGCATTGAAGCCCCATAAATCACTTAAAGTGATACAAAAACGTTGCTGGCTATACCATTTCTGTATCTTTATGTGTAATCTAAACCCCTCCGCTCGCCAGCCAAGAATAACAAGGAGCCCCCATGAGCTACCAAACCATAGAATTTGCCATCGATAACGGCGTTGCCCTACTCAAACTAAACCGCCCCGATAATCTCAACAGCTTCAACACCCAAATGCACGAAGAAGTGCGCGAAGCCCTGACCCAGGTGCGTACCAGCGGCCAGGCCCGCTGCCTGCTGCTGAGTGCCAATGGCCGCGGCTTCTGCGCCGGTCAAGACCTGGGCGACCGCAGCGTCTCCGCCGAGGGCCAAATGCCCGATCTTGGCGAATCGGTCGAGAAAAACTACAACCCCCTTATCCGCGCCATCCACAACCTGGAAATGCCCGTGATCTGCGCGGTAAACGGCGTAGCCGCCGGCGCTGGCGCCAGCATCGCCCTGGCCTGCGATATTGTGCTGGCCGCCAAAAGCGCCAACTTTATTCAAGCCTTTTGCAAAATTGGTTTGATTCCCGATTCCGGCGGCACCTGGGCACTGCCCCGTTTAGTGGGCCTGGCCCGGGCCAAGGGCCTGGCCATGTTGGGCGATAAGCTCAGCGCCGAACAGGCCGAAAAGTGGGGCCTGATCTGGGAGTGCGTCGAAGATGCCGAACTGATGGACAAAGCCATGGGCCTGGCCCAGCATTTTGCCAGCCAGCCCACCAAGGGCCTGGCCATGACCAAGCGCGCGATTCGAGAATCTACCTCCAATAGCCTGCACGAGCAGCTGGAGCTGGAAAAAGAATATATGCGTATCGGCGGCCAGAGCGAAGATTACAAAGAGGGCGTGGCCGCCTTTAAAGAAAAGCGCAAACCAGAATTTAAAGGTTACTAAAAATGGCCGCGCAATACAGCCCCGAACAAGTGGCCGCCATGAGCCCCAAAGAGTTGGCCATGGCCTCGGCCCAAACCCTGTTTGGACGCGAGAGCGCCGCACAGGATTTAGGCATTAAAATTATCGCCATGGACGAGGGCAGCTGTGAGCTGAGCATGACCGTGCAAGGGCGTATGCTCAACGGCCACGCCAGCTGCCACGGCGGTTTTATCTTCGCTCTGGCCGATACCGCTTTTGCCTACGCCTGTAACAGCCGCAATCACAATACGGTCGCCCAGGGCTGTTCGATCGAATACCTGGCGCCAGGCTTCGAAGGGGATGTACTCAAGGCGGTGGCCGAAGAGCGCTCCCAAGCCGGTCGCACCGGGGTTTACGACATCACCATTTACAATCAAAACAATCAACAGCTGGCCTTGTTTCGTGGCAAGTCCTACAAAATTCGCGGTGCCGTTATCCCCGGCACCGAGCCAGCATAATTCAGCATTAGCCGAGGTGAAAAAATGACAGACGCCTATATTGTAGACGCCATCCGTACCCCCATTGGGCGTTACGGTGGCAGCCTGGCCAAGGTGCGCACCGATGATTTGGGTGCGCTGCCGCTAAAGGCATTAATCGAGCGCAACCCCAGTGTCGACTGGGCCAGTGTCGACGAAGTGTATTACGGCTGCGCCAACCAAGCGGGTGAAGACAACCGCAATGTTGCGCGCATGTCCTCACTGTTGGCGGGCCTGCCCACCGATGTGCCTGGCTCCACCCTTAACCGTTTATGCGGCTCGGGTATGGATGCGGTAGGCATGGCCGCGCGCACCATTAAAGCGGGGGAGGGTGATCTGCTGATTGCCGGCGGTGTCGAATCCATGTCCCGCGCCCCGATGGTGATGGGCAAGGCCGAAAGCGCCTTTAGCCGCAGCGCCGAAATCTTTGACACCACCATCGGCTGGCGCTTTGTGAACAAACAAATGAAGGCCCAATACGGTATCGACTCGATGCCCGAAACCGCCGAAAACGTGGCCGAAGATTTTAATATCAGCCGCGAAGACCAGGATAAAATGGCCCTGGCCAGCCAGGCCAAAGCTGCCGCCGCCCAGCGCGAAGGCCGCTTTAACGACGAGATAGTGCCGGTCAGCATTCCCCAGCGCAAAGGCGATCCCGTTGTGGTCGATACCGATGAGCATCCTCGGGAAACCAGCCTTGAGGCGCTGGCCAAGCTGCGCGCGCCGTTCCGTGAGGGCGGTTCGGTAACCGCCGGTAACGCCTCTGGAGTTAACGACGGTGCCTGTGCACTATTGGTCGCCTCTGAGGCGGGCCTTGTGCAGCACGGCCTAAAGGCCAAAGCCAAGGTTGTCGCCATGGCCACCGCCGGGGTCGAGCCGCGGATTATGGGCATCGGCCCGGCGCCGGCCTCGAAAAAAGTTTTGGCCAAGGCGGGCTTAAGCATCGATGATATGGATGTAATCGAGCTAAACGAAGCCTTTGCGGCCCAGGGCCTAGCCACCTTGCGCGAGCTGGGTGTGGCCGATGATGACCCTCGGGTAAACCCTAACGGCGGCGCCATCGCCCTCGGCCACCCCCTGGGCATGTCCGGCGCCCGCCTGGTCACCACCGCCATGTACCAGCTGCACCGCACTGGCGGCCGCTATGCCCTGTGTACCATGTGCATCGGCGTAGGCCAGGGTATTGCCCTGATTATTGAAAAGGTCTAGTTGGACTTTTTATCCTTGGCTTCGCTGCCGAGCCTCTCCCGACACAAGGCTCTACTATCCGGGCGAATTAGGGCCTGAGCCGGTATTTAGTTTCTTAATTTGTTTGTACTTTATTGAATTCGAATCAGGCACTTTGTAGAGCCTTATGGTGGTGAGCGCCGGTGGTCTTAATCAGAGACGCCCAGCTTTGGCAGGGCCGGGTGATAGCGTGTGGCCCGGCCGATGCCGGTCGCTAGCAGCACACCTTTGCCAACCATATCTTGAAGGTCTCGGGTGGCCTGGGCCTTGGAGTAGCCGGTGAATGCGGCATATTTGTTGGCGGATATGCCATCGGGGAAGTTGTCTGAGCGATATGAAAGCATTCTATCGAGCACCTTGCGTTGTCTTGGGTTTAGCTCGGTGGCGTGGTGCTTGTCCCAGAACACTGCTTTCTGCCGGGCTTTTTCGACCTGTGCCTCTGCCTGGCTTTGGGCTTGCTCGCAGCAGTCGATAAACCAGTGTGCAAATTCGTTGATGTCCAGTGAGCGGTTACAAGTTTCCAGGGCATTGTAGTAGCCTTTGCGATCGTTCAGGATGGCGGTTGAAAGGCTCAAGTAGCCGGGTTTACCCAGTCCTTGGTAAAGTGTTTTTTCCGCAATAGTCCGGCCTATCCGGCCGTTGCCATCGCCAAAGGGGTGGATGAGTTCAAACCAGGCGTGGGTGTAGGCGGCTTTGATCGGGGCGCTCATTGCTTGCGCTTGCCTATGCCAGTTGATCAGGGTCGACATTTGGGCGTACACCTGCTCGGCCGGTGGCGCTACATAATGCACTATCTCTCGCATCCCCTTGTGGCTGATTACTTCCATAGGTGATTTATCATGGCGATACATGCCAGGGGTTACCGCTAGATCACTGAAGCTGCCGGCCATTAATTCATGCCAGTGGTGAAGGTGTGTATGGCTTAAGGGTTGGTCGAATGTACTCCGGCAGTGAAGAGATATTTGTGCGGCTGCATAGGCGCTTTTATTGTGCTTGGGTTCGAACTTCAATAGGCCCATAGCGCCCTTGATGGAGTCTCGCACTTCATCGGGGTTAATTGCCTGCCCCTCAATTGCATAGCTACTGGTGGCCTCCTGGGTCATCGATTCAAGCGATAAAGAGGGCTGTAAATCTGCGCGGCTGTCCACCAATTGCTGGGTTTGCTTGGCCCTAGCCATGATCCGCGCAGCTTTTTTTTCAAGCGCTGTGCTATCAAGTTGTAACTGGGGCCAATTATCGAGCTGCCAGGTCCATTTTTTCATTAATTTGAGCCGTAAATTACACTATTTCGAATCATATTGTAGTTTAATATAAGAAAGTAGCCAAAAAATTAAATTTTACGGCTCAATCTGGCTGGGAGACTTGACCTCAGGTCGAACACTTGGATAGTGCTAATCCATGGGTTTACGCGTCCCCCAGAACCCTCTCCCGACACAAGGCTCGACAGCGAAACCACAATACTTGAAGTT
>JAOXRV010000381.1 GCA_025800435.1 Cellvibrionaceae bacterium
CTGCGACACCTGCAAAGGCAAACGCTATAACCGCGAAACGCTGGAGATTAAATACAAAGGCAAAAATATTCACCAAGTATTAGAGATGACCGTAGAAGACGCCCGAGAATTCTTCGACGCGATTCCCGCAGTAGCGAAAAAGTTGCAAACCCTAATGGACGTGGGCCTAACCTATATCTGCCTGGGCCAGGCTGCCACCACCCTATCGGGCGGTGAAGCTCAGCGGGTAAAACTCTCACGCGAGCTATCCAAACGCGATACCGGCAAGACTTTATATATTTTAGACGAGCCCACCACCGGCCTACACTTTCACGATATTCAACAACTGCTTAACGTACTCCACCGCCTGCGCGACCACGGCAACACCGTGGTGGTGATTGAGCACAACCTGGATGTGATAAAAACCGCCGACTGGATTGTCGACCTAGGGCCAGAGGGCGGCAGCGGCGGCGGCCAGATTATTGCCGCCGGCACACCGGAGCAAGTGGCCAAGGTTAAGGCTTCCCATACTGGGCGGTATTTAAAGCCGATGTTGAAGCCCAAGAAATAACGGCTAGCCCGACAGCTCCACAACGACAAGCCGGCCCTTGCCGGTTTGTTGCTTTTGCCATACCCACTTTTGTAATAAATCCACGATACAGGTCATGGCAATTTATCGCCACCGGCTTACAGTGCTGCGGCAGAAGGATTAGTTTCAAATTTATCGAGATGTAAAAACATGAACAAATACCTAGCTAGCCTACTCGCCACTTTTAGCCTTAGCTTGGCCGAGCTAAGCACTGCCCAAAGCATCACCATCGGCCCGGCAAGTACCGAGATACCCACCACCGGCGCACCGGTATTAATAACACTGGCAGCGCTATTAGCCTATTTAGCCTACCGTTTTAAAGACCACAGTGGCGCCAGAAAACTAGGCGTATTTTTATTACTTGGGGCAGGGCTTAGTGCCCTAGGCGGCATCAAACTATTACAACAAGCCACGGCGGGCGGCGGCG
The DNA here is from genome assembly GCA_025800435.1 of Cellvibrionaceae bacterium. Taxonomy (GTDB): domain Bacteria; phylum Pseudomonadota; class Gammaproteobacteria; order Pseudomonadales; family Cellvibrionaceae; genus Pseudoteredinibacter. The sequence continues at coordinate 996 of JAOXRV010000381.1, forward strand.
CCAATCTAGATCTGAAAACAATTGCGGATTCTTATTATTACCACAGCTG
>JAOXRV010000390.1 GCA_025800435.1 Cellvibrionaceae bacterium
TGGCTACGCGGTGGAGCCAATGTCGAAGGCGACCTTCTACTTCTCAATTACCGTGTTGGTAATCGTCGATATTATTCAATCGAAGTATAAGAACAAGCTGGAGCGCGAGCGCCAGGGCCTGTAACTGGCCCAAGCGCTCACGCGCCAGTGCACCCCGCTCTGCGGGGCGGCCACCACTAGCCCTGCAGGGACTGCATGGCTTTGGTGAGGAACTTCTCGCTCTGTTTGGAGCCGCTCTCCAGTTCGCGCTGGCCGTCTTCGGCAAGCACTGCATCCCACTGGGCCAGCACCGCCTCGGGGCTTTGATCTTCGGCCTTGAGGAAAATACCGTCGGTCTCGACAATTTTGCTAACCGCGTAACCACCGGCACCGGCACAGAGGATTAATTTATTGGGGGCCTCATCGCCGACCAAGGTCATAGCACCGGCGGTAACCGCCTCGGGCTGCAACATATTGAGAATTTCTTCGGGCATCAGGTCTTCGGTCATGCGGGTGCCGGCGATGGGCGCCAGGGCATTCACGCGAATATCGTACTTCTGGCCTTCCAGCACCAGGGTATTCATCAAACCGATCACCGCCATTTTGGCGGCGCCGTAATTGGTCTGGCCAAAGTTGCCATACAGGCCACTTGAAGAAGTGGTCATCACAATGCGGCCGTAGTTTTGCGCCTTCATAATTTCCCACACCGCCTTGCAACAGTTAACACTGCCCATCAGGTGCACGTCCATTACCAGTTGAAAATCCGCCAGCTCCATTTTGCTAAAGGATTTATCGCGCAGAATCCCGGCGTTGTTGATTAAAATATCCACCCGGCCCCACTTGTCCATGGCCGCTTGTACCATGGCTTCTACCTCATTGTAGTTGGCCACATTGGCGCCGTTGGCTATGGCTTCACCGCCGGCAGCTTCGATACTGGCCACCACCTCTTGGGCCGCCTCGCTGGAGGCGCCAGTGCCATCGCGGGCACCGCCTAAATCGTTCACTACCACCTTGGCACCGCGCTTGGCCAGCGCCAGCGCGTGGCTGCGGCCCAAGCCGTTACCGGCACCCGTTACAATGGCCACCCGGCCGTTAAAATTTAATGACATTGTTTTCTCTCTCTATTACTGGGCCAGAAGCTTAGGCGACAAAAACCAAAGCAATCCACTCGGCAATTAGGGCCGGTTTGGCTTCACCTTCAATCTCAACCACATACTCAGATTTAATCATAAATTGACCCGGATGTTTTTCTTCAATGTGTATCGGGGTCGCCTTGGCGCGAATACGGCTATTGACTTTAACCGGGGTTAAAAAACGCACTTTATCACAGCCGTAGTTCACCCCCATATAGGCGCCTTCCACCATAAAGCCAATGCTCTCGGCAAAGTGGGATAGCATCGACAAACTTAAAAAGCCATGGGCGATGGTGCTGCCGAAGGGGGTGTCCTTCGCCTTTTCGGGGTCGACATGGATAAACTGGTGATCCAGGGTACAGTCGGCAAAGGTGTTAATCTGCTCTTGATCAACGGTGTGCCAATGGCTGTATTCGGACTCTTTACCCAATTGGTCCATCAACTCTTCGCGCTTGATAACTTTCATCTTATGGCCTCTTATAAAAACTATGAATAGTCTGTTGTTATTAATTCAAGGTTTAAACATACCCAAAACCCAGCCCCAATGCACCGCAGCTGGGTTAATTTATTGTGAAATTCTCTACCCCCACCTAGAAACTGTCAGTTTTAGCCGGCCCCACAAGCGGCTATAATCCGCCCGCCCGACCCTGTCACTAGCCAGTAAAGAGCCAAACCATGAGCGACACCCCCCAAGATAGCGAAGCTTATTTAGCACGCAAGCGTTTTTTTGCCCAGTTGCTCACCATATTTGGGCGCAAACCGGTGTTAGAAGCGCTGCAACAGCCCGGCGTGTCCATCCACCGTTTGCACCTGGCCAACAGCAACCGCCCCGACCCCATTGTCACCCAGATTATCGAACTGGCCGAGGCCAAGGGGGCTGAAATTTGCTACCACCAACGGGAGGCCCTGGCACGTATTTCTAAAAACGGCAAACAAGATCAAGGGGTCGCAGCGGATCTGCACTGCCCGGGCTACGGCCGCTACCAAGAGTTTTTGGCCGCCCCACCCCGCCCCAATTACCAGCTGCTGGCGCTGGATGGCATTAGTAACCCGCAAAACCTGGGGATGATTATTCGCTCGGCCTGCGCCGGTTTTGTGGATGGCATTATTGTGCCCGAAAAGGGCTGTGCCAAACTGGATGCACTGGTGATTAAAGCCAGCGCCGGCACCCTCTTTAAAGCCCGCCTGTTACGCTGTGACAAGCTGGCCAAATGCCTTAAAGATTTTAATCGACAAGGGGCTGATATTTACGGCCTTTCTTCCCACGCCGATGCCCCCTTAAGCGCAATCAGTGAAAGCAGTGCCAATATTTTTGTGCTGGGCAACGAGACCCATGGGGTTAGCGAGGCGGTGGCCACGACCTGCAATAAGCTGGTGAGTATTCCCATGAACAATGGGGTGGAATCGCTCAATGTGGCGGTTACTGCCAGCTTGATTGCTTTTCGGGGGCAGCTGTAAGGTCTACTCGCCACAGCGCGGGAAATAAAAACGAGGCACAAAACAGCAACAAGCTAAAGGCCCCAGATATTTGCAGCACAGCGGCCAGGCCAAAATGCTGGGCACCGTAGCCCGCCGCAATCGCCCCCAGTGGGGCCGAGCCAAACAGCGCCAATTGATACAGCGATAACATGCGACCGCGCAGCGACTCGGGCGACTGCTGCTGCATTAGGCCGCGCCCCAAACTGGCCGAAACCCCAGTTAATACCCCCCAAATATACACCAGTAAAAACAGCCCTTCTAATTTAGGCCCAGCGCTGATGGCAAACAATAACAGGGCCGCATAAAACAAACACAGCAATACCCCTTTGCCCGGCCGCAGCACTTCCCGGCGGCGCAATAAGGCCACCGTGGCCGATAGGGTCCCGGCCACAAAACTCAGTTGCAGCCAGGCATAAAAATCCGCACTGCGGCCGTACACATCGCGCACCAGCAGCGGCAGCACCACCACAAACACACCAATATGCATAAAGCCGTTAAAGCTCACCAATAGGGTTAGGCTGCGGGTAACGCGGTTTTGCCACACGGCCTTTACGCCATAGGCCCAGGCGGCCATATCGCGCCGCTTGGTTTGCAGCTGGCCCAGTGCCAAACACATCGCTGCGGCCAGCAGCAGGGCCAATACCTGAAGCGCCAGCACCGGCATTAAACCAAAGCGGTCGAGCTGTCCCGCCAGGGCCACACCACTGGCCTGCAAACCGTACTGGAAAAAATTCACCCAGGTAACCGAGCGCTGCAAACTGCTGTTGCTGACGCTGGCCAATAAACGCTCGCGCAGGGGCTGAATAAACGCATTGAGCGCGCCCAGGCAAAGGCCGTAGCCAATTAAACCAAGCAGCGTGAGCTGCTGGCGGTGCAATACCACAGCCAGTGCCAGATGGCACAGGGCCAATAAAAAATACAGGGCAGCCAAATAGCGGGCACTGGGGTAGCGGTCGGCCATCACCCCACCGGCCAGCATCAGTAATAAACTGGGGATCAACACCGACGCCTGCACCCAACCCAACTCGGCCGCCACCGCATCGAGCTGGCCCAGCGCCAGCCAGGGTAACAACACCACCTGAATACCCATGGCCAGCGAGGCGCCACTGACCACCGTCAAATAGCGGCGCTGGGGA
>JAOXRV010000403.1 GCA_025800435.1 Cellvibrionaceae bacterium
AGCCACACCTCCGCATCAAAGCGATCTTTAAAACTGCTGGCATCGGCAATGCTGGCCTTAAGCCGGGCGCGCAATTCGGGGTCGAGATCTTTGCGCGATTGATTGGCTTGGGCAGCATGGGAGAAAATGCTGCCAATTAATAGCAGCACTAAGGCCCGATAAAAAAAGCCACCGGGCTTGCAGGGGTGGCTTTTATGTTGGCGATTGGCCCAATTCATTATGGCTTACAGGCTGATGTTGCAACCGAGTTTGGCGGCCAGGAATTCTGCCAGCTCGCCCATGGCAATATCACTATTGCCTTCGTCCCGGCGGCCTTTGTATTCCACACTATTATTGGCCAGGCCTTTATCGCCGATTACCAAGCGGTGGGGAATGCCCATTAGCTCGGTATTGGCCAACATAACGCCCAGGCGGGCCTTGGCTTCGTCCATAAACAACACATCCACACCGGCTTGAGTGAGTTGTTGGTAGAGCTGTTCACACTGCTCGGCCACCGCCTCGGATTTGTGCATATTGATGGGCACCAAAGCCAGTTGGAAGGGGGCGATACTGTCGGGCCAGATAATGCCGTTGGCATCGTGGTTTTGTTCGATGGCCGAGGCCACAATACGGGTTACGCCGATACCGTAGCAGCCCATGCTCATCACCACATCTTTGCCGTTTTCATCCAGCACTGAGGCGTTCATGGCCTTGGAGTATTTATTGCCCAGTTGGAAAATATGGCCCACTTCAATACCGCGTTTAATTTCCAGCTGGCCCTGGCCACAGGGGCTTGGATCACCGGCGACGACATTGCGAATATCTTCTACTCGGCCCAGGGCCACATCGCGTTCCCAGTTGGCGCCGGTGTAGTGGTAGTCATCTTCATTGGCGCCACAGATAAAATCGGCCAAATGGGCAGCACTGCGGTCAATAATGGTATCGATGGCCAGGCCAATAGGACCGAGTGAACCGACTCCAGCACCCAGTTCGGTTTTAATGCGTTGTTCAGGGGCAAACTCAAGTGGGTTGGCCACACCGGCGAGTTTTTCCGCTTTAATATCGTTAAGCTCGTGGTCGCCGCGCAGTACCAGGGCCACTAAGGGGGCCTTTTCGTTCTCTTCTGACTCGCCCAGTACAATTAGGGTTTTTACACTTTGGCTCGGCTCGGCTTTGAGAAAGCTGGAGATGTCGGCAATGGTTTTCTGGCCCGGGGTGTGCACTTTTTCCAGCGCGCCACTGGCGGTGGGGCGCTCATCGGCTGGGGCCAGGGCCTCAGCTTTCTCGACATTGGCGGCGTAGTCGCTGGCGTTGCTAAAGGCAATATCGTCTTCACCGCTGGCGGCCAATACATGGAACTCGTGGGAGTGGGCGCCGCCGATGGAGCCGGTATCCGCCAGCACCGGGCGGTAATCGAGACCGATGCGATCGAAGATATTGCAATAGGTGCTGTGCATTAAATCGTAAGTCTGCTGCAGCGACTCGGCATTGACATGGAAGGAGTAGGCATCTTTCATCACAAATTCGCGCGAGCGCATCACCCCAAAACGGGGGCGAATTTCATCGCGGAACTTGGTTTGAATTTGGTAAAAATTCGCCGGCAGCTGCTTGTATGAGCTGATTTCGTTGCGAATCATATCGGTGATTACTTCTTCGTGGGTGGGGCCGAGGCAAAAGTCACGTCCGTGGCGGTCTTGCAGGCGCGCAAGCTCCGGCCCGTATTCCTGCCAGCGGCCGGATTCCTGCCACAGCTCGGCGGGTTGCACCACCGGCATCATCACCTCTTGGGCGCCGGATTTATCCATTTCTTGGCGCACAATCGCCTCGACCTTTCGCAGTACCCTAAGGCCCAGGGGCAGCCAGGTGTAGAGGCCGGCGGCCAGCTTGCGGATCATGCCGGCGCGCAGCATCAGCTGGTGGCTGATAACCTCGGCATCGGCGGGGGTTTCTTTGAGGGTGGCAATCAAAAAACGGCTGGCGCGCATAGTGGTCTAACTCTCGTCTGGCTAGCTTGCAAATCTAGGGTCTTTAGGAGTAGGGTATTTTACGGCCCCACTAGGCGGCGGTCTATGCCGTTTTATTCGTCTTAGCTTGGTATTTGGGCCGGTTTGACCGGGCCTGCTTAAAAAATGAACGAGAATAGTACTATGGATGAAACCATGGACACCCAGCAATTTGAGCTGGATCCCCTATTGGCGGACACCACTGAGGTGGTGGGGCACTTCCCCCTGTGCCTGGTTTTGCTGAGCAAAGATGCCAATTACCCCTGGTGCCTGTTGGTGCCCAAGCGTGCGGCGGTGACCGAATTACACCACTTGAGCGAGCTGGACCGGCTGCAATACGCCAAGGAATCGGGTTATTTATCCGAGGCCATGGTGGCCTTGTTTGCCCCGGATAAAATGAATATCGCCGCCCTTGGCAACCAGGTGCCGCAGTTGCATATTCACCACGTGGCGCGTTTTAAAGACGATGCTGCCTGGCCCAATCCAATCTGGGGGGCGGTGCCGGCGACAGAGTATACAGCGGAAGACTTTGATTCCAGGCGCTCGCGCCTGCGCAGTGCCTTGGCATGCGACTTTTTCACCGCGGCGGATGATATTAACTTGAGTTAGGGGGCGGGTTTAGGCTTTACACGCACAGGTAGTGGTGAGTGTTACTGACCCGGTTACGTCATCCCCGTGAAAACGGTGATCTATCGGCTTTTTTCAGAGTTTGCTGTTAAAGCTCTTGCTTGGCCCGGGTTTTGGCCAAAATAAAATCGCTGTGGGACAGGTGGATAAGCTCGGCGATTTTGCGAATCATATACTCTTCGTATTTATCCAAATTGCCATCGGCATAGGCAATTAGCCACATATACTGAACCAGGTCGCGCTTTTGGATGGGACTGTAGTGCTGATTTAGCAGCGAGGTAAATTGGTGCAGCGAGGTGGCGTCGTGCTGCTCGGCCTTGGCCTGCTCGATAATCTGGTCGAGCTGGGGCTGGCTGATGCCCATGCGCTGTTTTAATATGCCCTCCAGGGTGCCCAGCTCGTCCTCGCAAAAATGCTCGTCGGAAACGGCAATCTCGATTAACAGCGCAGCGGCCGCCAAATCCACGGCCTGTTCCGCTGAGCTGGCCTCGCTGTTGGCGGGTGTTTCAAATAACTGACGAAAAAAATCGAACATAAAGGTTTCTCTTTATAGCTGGCTTTTAGCTGGCTTTTAGCTGCCCTAATAACTGCTCCAGCTTTTCCTGGTCGGCAATAAAGTTGCGAATGCCTTCGGCCAGTTTCTCTGTGGCCATGGCATCTTGGTTGTGGGCAAAGCGAAATTCGGCCTCGCTCAAGGGGGCGGGCTTGGGCTCGGGCTTAAAGGCTTTGGCATCTAAGCGCTGGGGCAGTTCCCCAGTGTCGGCGGCTAATTGTTGCAGTAATTGAGGGCTAATAGTCAGCCGGTCGCAGCCGGCCAGGCCTTCAATTTCGCCAGTATTGCGAAAGCTCGCACCCATCACGATAGTGTCATAGCCGTGGCGTTTATAGTGTTCAAAGATGCGTTTAACCGAGAGTACGCCGGGGTCGTTGTCAGCCGTATAGCTCTGGCTGGGCTTGGCGTTTTTATGCCAATCCAGAATTCGGCCCACAAAGGGCGAGATTAAGGTAACCCCCGCATCGGCCGAGGCCTGGGCCTGGGCAAAGCTAAACAGCAGGGTTAGGTTGCAGTTGATTCCCTCTGTCTCCAGGGTTTTAGCGGCTTGAACACCTTCCCAGGTGGCGGCAATTTTAATTAACACCCGCTCGCGCGTGACACCGGCCTGCTCATACAAGCCGATAAGCTGGCGCGCCTTGGCAATGGTTGCCTCGCGGTCGAAGGATAGGCGCGCATCCACCTCGGTCGAAATGCGGCCGGGAATAATCTTTAGAATCTCAAGCCCCAGGCGCACCGCCAATTGGTCGGCGGCATCTTGGGGCTTGTCGCTGGCGGCGACGACTTCGCGAATCAGGGCCTGGTACTGATCCATCTGTGCGGCCTTATACACCAGGGAGGGGTTGGTGGTGGCATCCAGTGGCTGGTAGCGGCCAATGGCTTCGATATCGCCGGTATCGGCGACCACATCGGTGATCTGTTTTAACTGCGCGAGTTTGCTCTGGCCCATGACCGGCCCTCCTAAATCCGTTGAGGGCTGGATACTACCACAGCTTGGCGGCCTTATGGGGTGTACCACACCGGGGAGCTGTAGGCCCGCTCTTGAATAATACTATTGTCTGCATTCAACGGCCGTTTCAGGGTCATGGCGTTCTGCGCCGAGTGGCGCAGGCTGGGCAGCTGCGGTACCCACAAAGGCCCAGTACACTAGCATTGAATAAAATTTAAGGCCTGTTGCAGCACCTCTATACCGGCATCGGCGCGGCTGGCGTTTTCGCTAATATGGCGGCGAAAGGCCCGAGCCCCAGCTTGGCCCTGAAATAGGCCGAGTACATGGCGGCTCATATAATGTAAACGCTGCCCTTGGGCCAACTGCGTTTCGGTGTAAGCCATATACTGTTTAAAAATTTCGCAGCGGCTGGCGATAGGGTGCTTATCGTTGTACAAGCGCTTGTCTACTTCGGCCAATAAATAGGGGTTACTATAGGCTTCGCGCCCTATCATTACGCCATCTACTTGTTGCAGTTGCTGCTCGCAATCGTCTAAAGATTTAAGGCCACCGTTAATAATAATCTCCAGCTCGGGGTAGTCCTGCTTTAGCTGATGCACCAAGGGGTAGCGCAGCGGTGGCACCTCGCGGTTCTGTTTGGGGCTTAAACCCTGCAGCCAGGCCTTGCGAGCGTGCACAATAAAGGTATTGCAACCGGTGGCGGCCACCGCCTCCACAAAGCGACACATATCGGCGTAGTCTTCCATATCGTCAATACCGATGCGGTGCTTAATGGTGACATCGATATCACAGCTGTCTTGCATGGCTTTAATGCAGTCGGCCACCAGCTGGGGCTCGGCCATTAAAATTGCACCGATCTTACCCTCTTGCACCCGGTCGCTGGGGCAGCCGCAATTAAGGTTAACTTCATCGTAGCCCCAATCCTCAGCCAGTTTAGCGCAGGCCCCCAAGGCAGCCGGGTCAGAGCCACCCAATTGCAGAGCTATGGGATGCTCAGCCTGGTTAAAGCCCAAATATCGTTCTAATTGCTTATTATTTAACAGCGCCCCGGTGGTCACCATCTCGCTATACACCACCGCATGGCGGCTGATCAGGCGCCACAGGTAACGGCAGTGGCGGTCGGACCAGTCCATCATGGGGGCTAGGGTAAAGCGTCTGTAAATTTTTGTAGAAACTTTCATTAAATCAATCGGTTATAAATATCTATCTAGGGGTTGTCGATCCTGTTCATTATAGGAACGAGTAGTAAGGCCAGCCAAATAAAGTCTTTTAAAACAAATGTTTACCTGTGTGCATTTTACCTGAAGTTAATAATTGATGAGTGTTTTTTATGATGAGGTGCAACCAAGTGCTACCAGCATTTTGCTTGCACCGAGTGCCAGAAGCAGTATGGCGAGTGTCGTTAAACGCAACTTCATAGTGAGTATGATGGCGATTGGTATTTCTTTAGGGTATTACTGCCTACCCGATAAGGCTGGCGATAGATTAACCGTTTAATGAGGTACCAATACAGTGATCAAACAGAGCTGTCATAGGCCCATAATCACAACTTACGCCTGCTATATTGGCTGCAACCCACTCTTGTTGCGTAATACCTTCAAGATCAAATTCGAAACCTGCGTTAATAACGATATGCTCAAACAAAAGACGCTGGACACGACCATTACCCTCGCGAAAAGGGTGAACCATATTCAACTCAATATAGAACTCTGCGATGGCTGCAACGAAGGCATCTCGGTCATGGTGCTCGTAATTATCTTCATCGGCTAGCTGCTGAAATAATTTGTTGGCTTCAGGCATAATACGTTTACAGGTGCAAAAGCGTGTGGCGCCTTTGGACATATCAATACTGCGTAGTTCGCCTGCCCATGCATAGATATCCTCAAATATCTGCCGATGAAGAGACCTGAAATAGTCTAGGTCGTAAGGGGGGAAATCGAACTCAATCTCTTCAACAGCTAGCTCAGTCAATTCGGCCTCGGCTTCGGCCAGTTCCTCATCTTCCTCAATGTTCAGGAGATTTTGAAGTACCTTACTACCGGGGTAGCAGTAGGGATCATCGCCGGTGCCGTATTTATCCAACGCCATGCTAACGAGCTAAACTCTGTTGGGGTTTGGTGTACTTCTTTTTTAAGGCCACGCGGCGTTCCGCACGATCCTCAGGACTGCGTGTTGAGGGTTGAGAGATTGGTGTATCAAAGCCCTCCAGCTTCAGGCTGTGACGGTAGTTATGTAGCTTAACCTCATTGGCATAGTATTTTTTATAACGGAGAGCGTTGTACTCAAAGGCCCTCTCTGTTTTATATATGTTCAGATCTAGAGCATAGGCTTTGCGGCGAATGGATTTACCGCTTTCAAAGGTTCCCCATGACTCAATTTGATAATAGCCGGTTTTTTTAGCACCGTGCCAGTAGATGCCTATATCGAGAAGGTCTTTAAGATATTTGATAGCGGTATTTACCCGTTGGGCAGAGATACCTGTTTCCTCAGTGATTTTAGGGCGGGTGGGCTTGTCCAATTGAACGAGGGCGGCGAGTACGGCCATTTCATAGTTCATGCCAAAGCACTCCATATAAGATGCTTATATAAGCATTATAACGCACAATAGTAGGATATTCCAATATCGGTATTGATCGAAACCACGTCTGTCTAATCTCTTAAAATTAACTATTAAATCAATCGGTTAAAGATAGTAGGGTGGGGTTCCTCGGTTCGGTTTTGCAAGCGGCCGGCTCAAGGTGGCCTAAACAAAGCCATAAAAAAAACAAATGTTTAGCTGTGTCTACTTTATAGGAAGCTGGTGCTCAGTGAGCGTTTTTTATGGCGGGTGCTGCTAATGCCCTGCCCACCTTAGCCAGCCAGGCGCGCTAGGCCCTTGGCGTCTTAAGATTGCTTTAATACCCGCGCGCGTATACTCGCTGCCCGTCATCCAATGAGTATAACTGCCCGCTAATGAACAGCTCCGCAAAGCGCCTGCTGCAGGCACTAACGTTATTGGCCCGCTATCGCTTTGCGCACCGGCTCTGCCTGCGGCTGGCCAAGCGCTATGGCAGTAAAGTATTTGGCTCGCGCTGTCGCATTATCGACACCAATCTGCGCTTGTGCTTTCCCCACTTAGCCGAGGCCGAGATAATCCAGCTGCGTCAGCAGAACCTGCTGTCAACGCTGGCTGGATACCTCGACACTATTTACTACTTTTCCAGGCCGCTTGCATTGATGGCACAAGACTATGAGTTGCACAATATCGAGGTGGTCGAGCGCATTCGCGGCCAAAACAAGGGGGTGCTACTGCTCGGCGGACATTTCACCTGTCTGGATCTGGCGGGTATTGCGGTGGCGTTTCAGCTGCCGATAACGGTGAGTTATAGAGCCCATGATAACCCTGAGCTTGACGCGATGATATGCCTTGCTAGAAGGCGCTGGGCGAATAAATTGGTTAGTAGTAAAAGACCGCGTGAAATGGTGGCGAGCCTAAGGCGAGGGGAGTTGCTGTGGTATGCCCCCGATCAGGATGTTGGCAGTGACGGCTCAGTGTTTAGCCCGTTTTTTAATATTCCCACTGCAACCACCCTGGCGATCGCACGACTGGCGCAGCTGGGTCGGGCCGCGGTTGTGCCGATCAGTTTTTACCGCCGCGCTAGAGACGGAAAAATTATTGTCGAGTTCGGCCCCGAGTTGCACTGCCCCGGGGGTAAGCCCGAGTTGTTGGTGGATCAGTACAACCAATTTTTGGAACACAAAATTCGCGCCCACCCAGAACAGTATCTGTGGGCCCATCGACGCTTTAAAACTCGACCTGACGGCGTGGCGGATCGCTATCGCTAGCGATCATAGCTTTAACGAATGTGGATTTATCGATTGTGAATATAGCGAAAGTAGAACAAATCCTGCGGCCGTTGATTGGCCGTGCTGTGGCAGCGGATGAATGCTTACTGAGTTCTGGTCTAATTGATTCGGTGTCACTGATTGAGTTAATTGTTGAGCTTGAGGCCAGTTTTGGCATTAGCATTCCGCTGGCTGAGCTTGAGCTTGAAAATTTCGACAGTTGCGCATCGATAGCGTTATTTATACAGCAGCGCTTGGCCCAGCAAGGAGCCGTGCAATGAGGTGTTTTTGCTTTAGTCAAAACGCATTTGTTGGCAGCTCTGAGGCTAACGATAGGCTGGCCTTAATTGGTGAAGATGTCAGTTATAGCTGGTTCGAGCTAGAACAGCGAGTGAATCAATGCCGATTACAGATTGCGGGTTTTACCGGCGATCAGCCGCGCCCGGTGGTTCTGCACGGGCAGCAAGAGGCAGATTTTATTGCCTATATACTGGCTTGCCTGGAGCTGGGAATTTGTTATGTACCCGTGGATCGCAGTACCCCGGTCGCGCGTAAGCAGCAAATCAAGCAACAGCTTGGGGCCGGGCTTTGGGTGGAGGTGAGCAGCAATCAGTGTTATCACTTTGGTGAAAAGCTACTGTTTGCAAGCGACTTGCTGGGCCAGATCGCATACATAGTGTTTACCTCAGGCAGTACCGGCGAGCCCAAGGGGGTTGTGATTCCAACCCGGGGTTTGGCCCACTTCTCCCAATGGTTAAAGGATTTTGAAAAGTTACAGGTGCTGGCACAGGGGCCAACGCAATCGGGACGGCGTGCGGTGTACGGCAATATGTCACTGTTTGGCTTTGATCTTTCGATGCTGGCTTGGGTGCCGGCACTGGCCAATGGGCAGTGCTTGGTATTGGCAAGGCGAGCGCCACAGAATATTAGCGAACAGCTTAAACTACTGGCTGCCAGCGGCCTTAGTCACTGGGTGTCAACCCCTTCGCTATTGTATCAATGCCTGTTGTGCGCAGAGTTTAAGCCTCAGCAGCTGGTTAATTTACAGGCGTTTTATTTATGTGGTGAGGCCTTAGCGCCAACTTTGGTAAAACAGCTAAAACGCCGATTTCCAACTGCCCGGGTGTTCAACTTTTATGGCCCAACTGAGGCGACGGTGGCGGTGTCGGCACTGGAAATTGATGACGATATCCTGCGCCGCTACCCCGAGCTGCTGCCGGTGGGTAAATTTGACCCCAATATCATGAAGATTAACTCCCGCGCAGAGCTGGAGCTAAAGGGCAGCAGCTTGATGCTCAACTATTTGCCGCAGCTGCAGCGCGATGGCGACGCGCATCTGAGCGTATTTGCCAGCGGTGATGAGGCCGAGCAATCCCAGGGTTTGCTGTTTATCAAGCAGCGCCTGGATAGCATGGTGAAATTAAACGGTTACCGTATTGATTTGGCTGAGATCAACAGCACATTAAGCCGGTTTGGGCAAATAAGTGGCTGCCACACTATCGCGGTCGAACGCCAGGGGCGCACCGTTCGGCTGGTTAGTTTTGTGCAGTTGCAAAATACTGAACAGGGCCGCTTTGATCATGCACAATGCCTGGCATATCTGGCACATAGGTTGCCAGCGTATATGCTGCCAAGCGAGTTGCTGGTGGTGGAAAACATGCCGGTGAACAGTCGGCACAAGCTCGATGTTGCACAGCTGCATCATATATACGCGCAGCTAAACCAAGCCCATGGCGAGCTTGAACCGTGAGTAGCACAGTGCGAGACGGTCATTGTGCCGAGCCGCTAAAACCACTGCAAAGCGTTCAGCTAAAGCTGGCTTGGATGCTGCTATGCGCACCAAGGCCAGTGCGAAAGATTTTGCTCGGCCTGCTGAAAAAACTATTTTCTGGGCGCTTGTTAAGAAAAATACGAACATCCATCAGAGCCGTATTACCAGATTTGAACGAAGCAGAAGTAGATAGCATAAGCCGCTACAACCTCAGTCAGAGCCTAGACCAAGTGATCAATATACTGGATTATGATGAGGTGAGCTTTCGCTTGGACGCCTATCAGCAAGGCCATGATTTGGCCGCGAAACTGCGCAATCAGGCCGCTGTCATTGCTTCTATGCACATGGGTTTTGCGGATCTGCCAAGTCTGGCCCTGAATCGCTCCGGTATTGTTTGCAAAACACTGATCGGTCGGGGCACCAGTTCCCCCGTGTTGCACTATTTGGGGCAGCGCTGCCTGGCGCGGTTAAAAATACCCTACGTTAAACGCGGCGCCAACACGCTAATGGAGTTGATTGGCTGCTTGCGCAATGGACAATCCCCGATCATTCACAGTGACTTGCGCGATCGGGGCTATCGCTGTTGCTTTATGGGCTATCGCACCAGTATTCCCAACACTGCGGCGGCACTGGCGGTGCTGGCCAACCGGCCGCTGTATTTTTGCTATGGGCAGTTTAACCCCGGTGGAATTTGTCGCGTTAGGCTGGAGCAAATTCCATTTCCCGCAAACTATCAGCAAATGAATAAGCAGCAGCAAATCAACAGCTTAAGTCAGGCATTACTTAAGAGAATGGAAGCGCTTATTGTCAGTCAGCCTCAGGATTGGTTTTGGTTGTATCGCCGCTTCAAAGCTTGTCAGCGCTGCCCTAGGGCCAGCTGACGGTGGCGTTTAGGCTGTTGCCGTGTAGCTGACTGCGGTACTGCCAGCCCAGTTTTTGACATACCTTTTGCACCAGTTTCAGCCCCAAGCCAAAACCCGTTGAATGTTGTTCGGGCTTGTGCTGGTCGGGCTCGGCGATGGTGTTGCGTATGCTGAACTGATTGGCCGTGAGCGATAGCGAAATGGGCCCATCATCGCTGTGCTGCAGGGCATTGCGGATCAAGTTCGCCAGCACCATATTTAGCATTTCCCGTTCCAGTTCAATTTCACATTCCTCTAGCTGCATCTCAATAGCG
>JAOXRV010000526.1 GCA_025800435.1 Cellvibrionaceae bacterium
AAGCTGCCCTTTTGATAAGACGGCGGGTCGATAATTAAAATATCGTATGGCCCAGGGCGTCGAATACGCCCCCAGGATTTTAAAATATTCTCGGCTAAATAGCGCTGCTTACAGCGACTGCTCGGCCCCAGCTGTGCATTAAGCTGCTGGTTTTTTTGGCCGGTTTTTAAAGCACCCCTGGCCATATCCACATTCACCACCTCGGCGGCACCCGCGGCGGCGGCCACCACGCTAAAAGCACAGGTATAGGCAAATAAGTTTAAAACGCGCTTGCCCTGGGCGCGCTGCTCCAGCCATTGACGCCCCGGTTCCATATCCAAAAAGAAACCGGTGTTCTGGCGCCCACCCAATTGAATCGCAAAACGCAGCTGACCGCGTTGGGCATAGCGCTGGGCCTCCGGCTCAAAAGCGGGCCGCTGCCACAGCCATTCACTGGGTGCACCCTGTTGGTAGCGGTGGGAAACCCCCAGTGCAAAAATGCCGTGGCCCGCCAATTGTGGACAGAGGCCCTGCTCCAACTGTGTTAAAAAGCTTTCCTCCGGCGCTCTAAACAGCGTTAACCACAACACATCGCCATAGCGATCGACAGTAATATGCTCAAAGCCCGGGTAACATTGGCCGCGGCCGTGAAACAGACGCTTGGCATCAACAGTGCTGCGTGCTAGCGCCGTTGTCACTGTCTCAATAAATTCACGCATACTCACTGGTGTTAGGCTCCGCCACTGATGGGGTAATAAATTTGATCTTGATAGCCGGTGATAACCTGAATAAAACCGCTGAGTTGTCGATCTAAATCCGGGTCATTGCTATCGACTAATAGCGGCCGCTGCTTGAGCTCGGTAATTTTGGTTTTGCTGGCCACAACCCATAGATTCTGCCGTCCGGTGGCCTTTAACACCGCCGGGCTAAGCTGCTGGTTGCCGCGCCCGATTAAATGGCCCTGGCCGGCAATCGGCGTAATAATGGCGATACAGTGCCCCGGCTGCTGCTGGCACAAGCGCTCTAAATACTCGGCACTGACATCCCGGGCAATTAGCTGCTGGCCCTGTAGCACATCAAAACCGAGTAAGGTCCCCTCTATGCCCAGTTCATCGAGCACACATTTTGGCGTTGAACCCGGCCCGATAAAGTAATAAAAATCGTCTTCTAATCGCTCGACAATATAGGCGCCGATATCGGCCAGCACCAATTCTTCGACCTCGCGCCCAGAATTTTTGGTAGTTTGCACAAACTGCCCCAGGGCTGGCACTTGTAACTCGCCATAGTATTTAGAGCGCACCACCCCCTGGCGAAATTTATCTTCGTCGATATCGCGCACTTCCTGACTGGCAATATCCACCAAACCGCTGTCCAACAATAATTCAATTACCCCGGTGGCCGCCTCGGGGTTAATGGCAAAAACCGCGGAATGCATTTTAACCCCCGCCGGTATGCCAAGACAGGCCTGCCTGGCAAAGGTTTCACCCAGGCCATTAACAATATTGCGGGCAGTGCCATCGCCACCGACAAAAACCAGTAAATCAATCCCACTGGCGGCTAGCTCCGCCGCTAGGCGCTCGCTATCTTCTGCGTGACAAGCGCCCGGCCCCAGTTTGCCAAGCACACGATGGGGCAAACCCAATTGTTTGAGCAAGTCGCTGCCCATGGGGCCGGGGGCACTGCTAAGTTGCAACTGGCCCGCCCGGGCAAGCAGTGGCTGCAGGGTGCGTTTGGCACGTTCGCGGGCGCGACTGGGGGCAGTTTTATGCTCGGCGTTTAGCTTATCACTGCCCTTAAGCCCCAAAGGGCCGCCGAGGCCGGCATAGGGATTGAGCAAAAAGCCCAAGCGCAGGGTCTGAGCAGCCATGGAGGATCCTTGATGTAAAACCGAGATTATACCCCAGGGTAGCTCTGAATAACTCGATGATGCTCAGCGGGACCTTAAAGCGTACAGCTGCAAGGCGCGCTGCGCAGTGAATGCCGGCCGCCTTTACAAGCAGTGCAACGCCGCAGATGTGCGCTTTAGGGCCCGCCCTGCGGGGTCTGAGCGTCATCGAGTTAGTCAGAGGTGCCCCCGGAGAAGCGTTCACTTCAGGGTTTGTCGAGGTAAGCGTTGTCGTCGTAACGGCGTACCATATCGGGGTAAAAAATAGTCAACACCGAGGTCATGGCGCCATTAATAAAACCCTCGGGAAACAGCATTAATAAATAGAGATGAAGATAATTATGAAGCATTTGCTCTTCGGCCACAGCGCCACCGAGCCCAAACAGGGCCAGCGCCGCCGCCACACTGCACAGCAGTGCCACCATGGCGCCAATAAAACCGCCGCCGAGCATAAAAATAAAGACATTGCGCACACGCAGCCGCTCTAACAAGCTGATAAAACCAATGCTGGCAGTTGCCGGCACCAGTACATTAATAACAAACTCCAGCGGTAAATTAAGCCCCAGCCGCTGGGACATCATCACATTTAAGGCCAGCGCCACTGCCCCCCCCAGACAGGTGAGGCTCCAGCCAAACACCAGGGCAAAAGTGGTAATGGCCAGC
>JAOXRV010000549.1 GCA_025800435.1 Cellvibrionaceae bacterium
ATATTGACCCAGGCGCCGGTATTGCCTAAGCGGTATTGATAATCCTCTGGGTTGCCGCCGTTAAAGTCTAGCGGCTGGGCCGCGCTGCCATCGCTTAGGGCCAGGGTTACTGTGCTGTTCTGGGCCGCGCTGGTAACCACGACGCCGAAGATTGCATCGGTGCCTTCTTCAACGCTTACGTCACCTGTTCCGCTATTGGCCTCACCCACGTTTATATTGGGTGAATCATCATCAATAATCTGTGCATTGGCACTTGCGCTTGAATTAGTCGTATTACTAATACTACTTAGTATCAGATTAAATTGTTCTGTTGGCTCATCAAGCACATCGTTATTAATAGGCGTTCGGATTTGGATACTGCTTTGTCCAGCAGGTATAGATGCCCCCGTGGCATCTTGCCAACTTCCACCAACAAAAACCTGTAGGTTCCCACTGCCCGCACTGCCATAATCCACTCCACTCGGGCTTGCCGCCGAACTTAGACCGGTATTATCCAGTGAGATATTAAAATTAACATCGCTACTCGTGGGATTAGATAAGGCAGCGGTAAACACAGCAAAACTATCGGACTCTGCTACGGTAATATCCGATACCGATAGCTCAGGAACCGTATCTGCATCAGTTATTGTGCCGACACCCGTATCATTAACGGTTATTCCATCGCTTGTAAGCGTCGCATTTAAGTTAAAACTTTCGGCCCCCTCAAATAAGTCATCGCTTGAGGTATCCGTCTTGACCAATATCAGCGGATTGCCACCACCACTTAAGGTAATTTCGTTACCGACTAAAGGATTGTAAGTGGCGCCACTATCCAGACTGTAGCTAAAAGTGGTCAAACCATAATCAGCGGGGCGCGTTGCGCCATTAGCACCGGCGCCATCGCTTAAGCTAAGCGCGACCACATCACCCGCATTGGCATTACTCACCTGTACCGAGAATACTGCCTCATTCCCTTCAAGCACGGAAACATCCGTTACCGTAACATTGGCCTGATAGCTAACGGTTACACTGGCAGCATTTGAAACGAGGCCATCATCATCACTCACTTGATACTGGATGGGTGTGGGGTTGCCAATAAAGTTCTGTTCGGGGGAAAAGCTGATGGCCCCAGCAGACTCTACCGCCCAAACACCTTGCCCGGCTACTGTTAATAAGCTGCCATCACCTGGGGCACCAACTATAGACACAGTGCCCGGCAATAAAAAACCATCGCTATCGCTGTCATTACCCAATACTGAAACCAGCACTGTACTGCCAGCAAAGGCTGCACTGCGCACATCATCTAAAGCCAACGGTGGCACATCGGGATCAATAATCGTTAAGGATAGGGTTGAGGTGTCCGTATTCAGTGTGTCGCTAACCGTATAGCTAATTGTTGGCACAACACCTGAAAAGCCGGTCGCCGGCACAAAACTGTACGCACCAGCTGTAGAAATTGTAATGGTTCCAACGCCGGCTATAGGTGCGGTGTCCCCCGGGTTAAATGCAGTTCCCGCCACCGTAAAACCGGTAACCGTTGCCGCTTCCGGACCATCGGTATTCGTGGTGTTGGCCAACACATTGCCGCTAATGGTTTGCCCCGCTTCTGCACTGGCAGTTTCACTGGCATCAGCTAGGGTATTCGCCGCATCTGTATTGATCGTCAAGGTGGCCAGGTCGGTGCTGCCATCCGCATCAACCACGGTGTAAGTAAATACATCATCGCCAAAGGCGCCGGCATTGGCGGTATAGGTATAGCTGCCATCGGCATTTAACACCAAGGTACCGTTGGCCGAAGTTACCGCCACCCCAACCCCCACAGTGGTGGGGTCTACACCAATACCCGGCACCACACCCTGTATCTGGCCGGGTAAATCAGCGCCTATAAGATCCGCTTCACCATCGCTGGCATTGGCATCGCCAGCGGCGATATCGACCGCCGTGAGCACATTACCCGTTGCAATTAGGGTAGCGTCTACCGCATCACTTTGCTGGGCGGCTATCGGGCTATCGTCGACAATGGTTATCACCAAGTCTTCACTGGCATCGTCGGCCGAGCTGCCATCGCTATCGACCACGGCAACCGCAAACGTTTCAGCCACCGCGCCGCTGCTGTGATCAACTGCGCCACTGAGTGTGTAACTGTAACTGATAGAGGTATCCGTAACCGCCGTAATTTGCAGGGTGCCAAAGCTGCCACTAACGCTATCGGCTTGCTGGGTACCGTCGGCAACTACGGTGACACCACCAATACTGACAGTTGCCGGGCCGTCACCCTGTATAAAGTTAATCGTGCCGCTGGTAACTTCACGGGCGTCGCTGTTATTGGCCGGGTCGCCATCGGCCAATTCACCACTACCGTCACTCAACCCGGCCTCAAACACGGTTGTGCCCGCACTATTATCCGGGTTCTCTGGGTCATTTGCTGGGGGGGTGACATCGGGAATACCGTCAATATCAATGGTTAAGGTTGCCGATGAGACATCGCCATCACTATCAACAATTGTATAGGTAAAAACATCTTCGCCACTGGCACTGCGCTCTGGAGTATAGGTATAGCTGCCGTCGCCATTCAGTAACAGCTCACCTTTACCCGAACTTATCTCAAGCGCCACGCCGCTGCCGTCGGTAAGGTCGGTTTGTGTATCACCCACTTGCACCCCAACCACGACTGGCGTACCAAAACCATTTGCGCCCGGATCATCGGCATTACCATCTAGGCTATTGGCATCAGCGCCGGCATCAATACCGGTCACCACATTTCCGGTGGCGACACTAACACTTGTTACCTCATCAAAATCATCGACTGCCTCGGGCGCAGTATCGGGCGTCTCTTCATCGGCAGCTTGTTCAAAGGCGTTGCTGAAGGTACCGGTTTCAAAACCGGCATCGGGGATGGTTTCATCGCCGGTATAGTCAAAGCGCACACCGCCAGTACCGGAGCTACCACCGGCACCACCGCCGGCACCTGGCGCACCACCGGCCGCTGTCGCCGGCAATAATTCTTCTAGGTTAAGGCCCTGCTCCAGGCCCTCTTGTAATTTTTCAAAATCAATTTCTTCTGTTTCTGGTGTATCGGCCACCTGGGCCACATTATCGCCTTGCAGATCCCGAACCAAGGCACGGTCGATCATGGCAGTTTGATCGTGCCCCAAGGTCAACAGGCTACCATTAGTAAAGCGCAGCACAACGGCGGAATCGACGCCGGTAATAATCCGGTCACCCATGTTAATGACATCGCCATTATTTACCTGATTTGGCCTGCTGCCATTTGCCTGGACTACCTGCACGTCACCCTTTAAACCAATGACAATCCCTTTTTCTTCGACCTGATTACGGGGCGTCCAGTAACCTACATCATTATCCACCCACGCATTTGAATCATTGTTATCGTATCCAGCCATTTCTCTTTTCCTTTCGCTTGACGGCACTCCAATAGAGGCGGTGGCACAGCACAGAAACTCGCTAATTGTTTATGGGCATCCCCCGACGTAAATCCCAGGCACACATATGCGCACACCCAGCCAATAGTCGGGAATGGATCGGCCTAATAAGCCGCATGGTCTAAAATTGGCCGCAGCCAAAAAAGAAGAGATGCTTCATGGTGAAGCCAGGTATTGCAGATACAACGTCGTCAATGCTAGAGACAACATTCTATGATCCAGGCCCTTGCGCATATTTTTTCATTAGCGCTTGGTACCAAATCTCAAAGTTTCGTTATTCTATTGCCTTAAAAAACAGGGCCACCAAATGAACTTTCGCGCCCGTTTCGTGAATATTCTCACAGAAAATAGCATTATTTTGGAAACTACGTCACAGTAATTAGTTGCTAAAATTACTGTTGATTTTTCAACAGTAACACTTTCATCCTTGTCGACTGGCACTTGATTTATCTTGCCAGCTTGGTCCGGCATTTTTCTCACAAAAGCCCTTATAGCGAGGCTTTAAACGACTTTTCAGCACTAGACAAACAACTCTTTGAAAATGGTGCCAAATCAAAATTGGCACCAGTTAACAATACTAAGCCTAGGCAAACCGATCGACGGTCGCCAGTTTTTATCAAAGAAAATTACTATTTTTTTCAGTTTATTGTTATCGTCATTAATGCCCACGCAATCAAAATCACGCTAAAGCAACCCTAATAAATTAGTGGCGCCCTATCTTTGTAGTAGCACTCTTTAGGGCTACCCTAACGATCGCTAAGTTTTTATACGCACTTCAAGCTCCAACTTTGTTGCTCGAACTCCAGATAATGACTAAAGCCAACACTTTCCAAAAAAACACGATCGTGGGAGACAAGCACAAGTGCCCCTTGGTAGCTTTGCAGCATTTGCTCCAATGCCTGTATGGATGCCAAGTCAAGATGGTTACTCGGCTCGTCAAGCAGCAGTAGCTCTGGCGGTTTTTCAGCATACAGAAGACAGGCCAAATACCCCTTGAGGCGCTCGCCCCCACTGAGCAAGCCACTGGGCTGGCCAGTTTTATCCGCACCCAGACCCAACTGCGCCAAACGAGTGCGCAATTCCCCTTCTGCACAATTTGGGTTTGCCGCTTTTAACTGCGCCAACACGCTAAGCTCAGGCTTAAGACCAAGCAAACGCTGATCAAGATAAGCCCGGGTACCTTGCACTTCACAGCTGCCAGCTTTAGGCAAAAGCTGCCCCGCCAGTACTTTTAATAATGTAGATTTACCACAACCATTTGGCCCCGATACAGCGATTCGCTGATTACCACTGATCGTTAAATCAATAGCCGACATATCAGCATTGCCAAATGGCAACCGTAATTGCGCAAGCCGAGCCACTGTTTTTCGGACCCGCCCAGCTGTGGCCAAGCCACCAATGGCTATGGTTTGCGCCTGATCCAACTGCTCGGCCGCCAGCCGCTCACGCCGCTGAAGCGCTTGCTTAGCCTGCAGCTGCTGTTGTTGCAGCTTAGCTGTGGACTGTTGACTGCGTTGCTGCTGGGCATCCAGTAAAATAGTCGCCTGATTGGCGCCTTTACGCTTGCGGTTGCCCTGGGCATTGCGGCGCTGCTGCCGCTCTCGCTGTTCTACCGCTGCCCGCTGTTCGCGTTTACGCTCTAGCTTACAGCGCGCCAGCTCCGCCGCAGCCGCCTGTTGCGCTTGGGCCTTGGCCGCTGCATAAAATTTATAATTACCGCCATAGCTACTCAAGCCCAGCGATGACAACTCAACAATACGCTCCATGCTGTTCAATAGTTCGCGGTCGTGACTGATCACAATTAGCCCTCGCGACCAATTCTGCAAATACTCAATTAGCTGTGCGCGACGCTGCCTGTCCAGATGATTGCTGGGCTCATCCAAAATAAGAAAATCTGGCTCTGCTAACAGGGCTCCAGCCAAGGCTACACTCATAGCCTCTCCTCCACTGAGCTGACTGGCCGACGCCTGTGGGTCGAGTCCACCGAGCCCCATTGAGGTCAAGATGGAAACCAAGCGCTGCCGAATATCCCAATCGTCGCCAATTTTTGCAAAGTCTTGCTCATCACAACTGCCGGCGGCTATGCGCTCTAAGGCCGCCAACTTTTGTTGCACACCGGCCAGCTCTGCAACGCTTGTGCCTTTGTTAACAGAAACCTGCTGAGCCAAATTATAAACCCGGCCAGAGCAACGCCGTTGGCCATCGCTG
>JAOXRV010000550.1 GCA_025800435.1 Cellvibrionaceae bacterium
GGCTTTGGTGAAAAACGCCAGATATACCCGTAAGCAGCAAGACTACAATCTGGAAATATACCCAAAATAATGAATCTCATATGCTAGCGGGGGGTAAATATACAAGCGGCCAATAGATGGGCAAGCTGCCCTGCTCGCCAACAGGCTAGCCAATGGCCCGGCATGCCGGGCCATTGGCGCTTGCTGCGCTGGGGAATATTCAGATAAGAGTATCGGCTGCGCTTAAGGGCAAAAAATCTCTTTGAGTACGCCTATCACCTTTAACGCTTTCTGCCCTTCCAGGCGGTAGAAAATCGTTTGGGCTTCGCGCCGGGTGGCGACAAGCTCTGCTTCCCGCAGCCAGGCCAAGTGCTGTGATAAGGCCGACTGGCTGATCTCGACATGTTCGTTGAGCTCGCTCACCGACATCTCCTTATCAGACAAGGTGCACAGTATCAGTAGCCGCTTTTCATTGGCCAGGCTCTTCAGGAAAGACGATGCCTCACGGGCATTGTCCACCATCGCCGATAAATCCATATCCATACATTTATTACAGTTATTCAATAGCGGTATCCGCCTATAGAGTCGCGCGTACCGCTTCTTCAAATTTAGGTTTCATGCCCATTGCCCTGCCCTCGGCAATGGCTTGCTCGGCTTCGATACCCTGGCTGATCTGGTACATAGACCACATCATGCCAACTCGGTTACCAGAGCGGCAGTGTAATAATACCTTGTCATTAGCTGTCTCGGCAAAGGCTTCCGCAAACTGTTGGTGTACTTCGGCGGCGGGAATCTCTTTACCAACGGGAATATTGACGTAGTTTAAGCCCAGCTCGTCAACGGTTTGCTGCTGCGCTTCCAGGCCATCAGAGGGCTTGCGAAAGTCGATCACGGTCTTAACACCAGCAGCGGC
>JAOXRV010000559.1 GCA_025800435.1 Cellvibrionaceae bacterium
CGGCGTTGATGGTGCCCACTGCAACGGTGGCAGACTGTTTGGGCTCGACATAGCGGCCCACCAAGCTGGACAGTTCTACGGTCATGCGCGCGGCGACCTGAATTGGATCAATCGAGTTGTGTTGGGAGCCCGCGTGGCTACCTTGGCCATCAATATCGATATTATAGTCCGCGTAGGAAGATAAGGTAGCACCGACGCGCATGCCGACCTTGCCAAAGCCCAGCAGCGGCATATTATGGCAGCCGTAGATTTGCTCGAACGGAAACTTCTCTAATAAGCCTTCTTCCATCATTTTTAATGCGCCTTCGCCGGTTTCTTCGGCGGGCTGAAAAATTAATACAATGCGACCGCGGGCCGGGCGATTTTGCTGCAGGTATAGGGCCGCAGCCAGCAGCATGGTGGAGTGGCCATCGTGGCCGCAGGTATGAGCTTGGCCGGCTATGGTTGAGCAGTAACTTTTGCCCGCGGTTTCGTCCATCGGTAGGGCATCCATATCGGCGCGCAGTGCAATCGAGGGGCCGGCTTGGGCGCCGTTAATAATTCCTACTACGCCGGTATGGCCTATATTTCGATGCACCTCAATATTATTTTGTTCCAGTATATCGGCGATCAATTCCGAAGTGCGGT
>JAOXRV010000598.1 GCA_025800435.1 Cellvibrionaceae bacterium
CACCAATATTCTCGATGTGCCCCGTATTTCTGAGGTCTTAGATCAAAACCAGATCTCTTATAAGCTCGACGAAACCAATAACACCATTCTCGTTTCCGAGGACGATATCTATCAAGCGCGGATTAAATTGGCGCAGATGTATGACAGCACCAGTGGCGAGACTGGTTTCGAACTGCTCGATAAAGAGCAGCCCCTGGGAACCAGCCAGTTTATGGAGAGTGCCCGTTACAAGCGCAGCTTAGAGGGCGAGCTGGCGCGCACCATTACCTCCATCAAACACGTTAAAAGTGCCCGGGTGCACCTGGCCATTCCCAAGCGCTCGGTGTTTGTGCGCGATGCGCGTGAGCCCCGTGCATCGGTGTTTGTGGATGTCTATGCCGGCCGCACTATTCAAGACGATCAGGTGCGGGCCATTACTAATTTGGTGGCCTCCAGTATTCCCGAGTTAAAACTGGCTAATGTCACCGTGGTTGACCAAAGTGGCAATCTGCTATCCAAAGGTGAAGACAGTAAAGAACTGATGATGGCCGCCAAGCAGCGTGAGTTTTCACGCAAAATCGAGGCGGATCTAACCAAGCGCATCAATGGCATTCTCGACCCGGTGGTGGGTGAAGAGGGCTTTAAGGCCGAGGTCAGTGCAGATGTCGACTTTACCCAGATTGAGCAGGCCGAAGAAATTTTTAACCCTGATCTACCGGCTATTCGCAGTGAGCAAACCCTGACCGATCAGCGCGGTGCCGATCAAATTGCCGGTATCCCCGGCGCTTTAACCAATCAGCCCCCGGGCATGGCCGAGGCGCCCGAGGAGGCCAATGGCCAGGGCGCTGCCGGCGCCGGCCGTCGCGACCGCATGCGCCAACAGGCCACACGCAATTACGAGCTAGAT
>JAOXRV010000604.1 GCA_025800435.1 Cellvibrionaceae bacterium
AGTTCAGCCATCGCCAAAGCGTCATAGTTCAGGGCTTCCGCCAGTTTTAGGGCGGTTTCCAAGGGGAAGATGTCTCTTGCTAGCGGTGCTGTCTGCACCAGAAGATCCCAAGCCTGCCAGCCTTCTAAGGTTTGGAAGGACTGGACTTTGTAGGGGCAGTCCGGGCAGGTTTCGGGGCAGTTTTGGCAGTAGCTTGCGCCGTCCCCGAAGTGCCACTTGGCGCGGCGCTCAAGGCTTTTTTTTCGGCTTCAATCAACTCGCGCACACCGGTGTATTGCTGGCTAAACGTGGCGGCTATCGACCAGAAATTGGTCATCAGCTCGTCGATTTTTTCAGGCGTTATCGGGGCAATTGCGTCGCTATCAGCCTCCAACACACCCTCCCATTCAAGAATAGCCGCTCTGGCCAAACCTCGCGCCAACAGCTCTTCGGCCAAGGCCTCGCGGACTTGTTTATCCTCAATATCCGGCAAATCATCCAGCTTGGCGCCGACTTCCTTGCGTTTGCGGTATTCCTCGCCAAGCAGAGCGAGCTGGTTGTTCATATAGGCGCGTGCTCCGTAAAAAATAGGACTGGTGCAAGGGCGAACCTTTACGCGCACGCCAATACCTAAGTCGAGCCAGTAC
>JAOXRV010000636.1 GCA_025800435.1 Cellvibrionaceae bacterium
CGCATATGGATGGCAAAGTCGAGGCCACCGTCGGTCAACTCGTCCAATTGGCGCTCTACCCGGCTGAGGGTGCGCACCCTCAGCAGCGGCGCCTCGGCCTGCAAGATTTGCATCAGCGCCGGCAGCAACACCACCCCCACATACTCAGCCACCGCGATAGAGATCTCGCCCTCGAAAGCCGCGGGCTCAAATTCAGAGCCTGTAGTAAGTGCTTGCACCTGCCCGAGGGCCTTTTGCAAAAGGGGCTGTAACTCCAGAGCTTTTGGGGTGGGCACCATACCGTGAGAGCTGCGGGTAAACAGCGGGTCGTCAAAAAGCTCGCGCAAGCGGCCCAAGGTTTTGCTCATGGCCGATTGGGTAATAAATAAGCGGTCTGCGGCGCGGGATACATTGCGCTCTTCCAGCAGCACTTGCAGCGCCACCAGCAGGTTTAAATCTATCCTCGCCAGTTGCCGGGTATCCATGGGGTTTCCAGGTAGTGAACCGTATTATGAATTTAATTCATTATGGCCAGTAATTCAAACCATTGGAAACATAACAGGCGAATAACTATTCTATATACATCTTGAGCAGAGCAGTGAATTACTCGCTGCAAACCCTAACCACAACAGGAAATCGCAAGGAGACACGCCATGTTGCAAGCAGCATTCGGTATTTACCTAGCCGTGTTAGCGTTTATCGCTGTGCAGGATTTAACTAAGTAAGTCGCGCCAGTTGTTCGCGTGATTGCTTAGCAGTCAGTTTCATCATCGCTTCTTCTCTATTTATTAGAGAGTTCTATAACCGCTAAACACCTTGTTTGGCGGTTTTTTTATGTCTGCGCTTTTATGCCTGCGCCCAGCAATAGCTCAAGAGCCAAACGGCTGGCGCAGAACAATGGTCTCGACCCGATCCGGGCCGGTAGAGACGATATCGACCGGTGCACCCACCAGCTCTTCTAAGCGGTTGATATAGTTGCGGGCCGCCTGGGGCAGCGCATCGATAGATTGGGCGCCTACGGTGGAGTCAGTCCAGCCGGGCATTTCTTCGTACACAGGCTCAACCTCGGCCCAGCCTTCGCTGTCGAAGGGAACCGACAGGGTTTCACCGGCCTTGTTTTTATAGCCCACACAGATTTTTACGCACGCCAGGCCATCCAGTACGTCCAGTTTGGTCAGGCACAAGCCGCTGATGGAGTTAATGCGAATGGCATGCTTAACCGCCACTGCATCAAACCAGCCGGTGCGGCGCTCGCGCCCGGTGGTGGCACCAAACTCGTGGCCCACGGTGCCCAGGTGCTGGCCCACGTCACAGGACAGCTCGGTGGGGAATGGGCCGGAACCAACCCGAGTGGTGTAGGCCTTGGTAATACCCAGTACATAATCCAGGTACAGGGGGCCAAAACCGGAACCGGTGGCAGTGCCGCCGGCGGTGGTGTTGGATGAGGTTACAAAGGGGTAGGTGCCGTGGTCGATATCCAACAGCGAGCCCTGGGCCCCTTCGAACAGAATATTCTCGCCGGCCTCCCGGGCGCTGTGCAGCATATCGGTGACATCGGCCACCAGCGGGCGCAGCTGTTCGCCCCAGGCCAGGGCATCGGCCAGCACTTTATCGTAAGCCAGCGGCTCAGCCTTGTAGTAGTGCTCCAGCGCGAAGTTGTGGTACTCCAACACTTCTTTGAGCTTTTCGGCAAAGCGCTCTGGGTTCATTAAATCCCCCAGGCGCAGGCCGCGACGGGCCACTTTATCTTCATAGGCGGGGCCGATACCGCGCCCGGTGGTGCCAATTTTTTTGCTGCCCCGGGCCGCTTCGCGGGCGTTATCTAAAGAGACATGGTAGGGCAAAATCAGCGGGCAAGCCGGGGATAGACGCAGGCGCTCGCGCACCGGCACGCCTTTTTCTTCCAGCTCGGCCATTTCTTTGAGCAGGGCATCGGGGGCCAGCACCACACCATTGCCGATCATACAGGTAACGCCATCGCGCAAAATACCCGAGGGGATTAAATGCAATACGGTTTTCTTACCCTCGATGACCAGGGTGTGGCCGGCGTTGTGACCGCCCTGGAAACGCGCTACCAGGGATACCTGGTCGGTCAGTAGGTCAACAATCTTGCCCTTGCCTTCGTCACCCCACTGGGTGCCTAAAATTACAACGTTCTTGCCCATATCTCTACTTTGCACCTTCTGCTCTGTATTCTCTGCTCTTGCTAATCGATGAGTCTGGCCATACTGCTCAACCAGGGCGATGTTCCCGAACCTTAGGTCCAGGGCACGACTTTATAGTTGCCGTTGTCTTGTTCCAGCTTGCGGTCGCAGCCCAGCTCTTGGCGCAACGCCTCATTGCTGGCCAGGCCACACACTACTCGCTCACCTGCGGCGCGCAGCGCCACAATGGCCTGCCACTGGGCCGGGTCTTCACTGGCCGGGGCGTATATACCGCCTGGGGCCGGGGCTACCTGGGCCTGCAATTGGGCCAACTTGGTCACATCCACCCCAAAACCAGTGGCGGGGCGGGCGCGGCCGAAGACCTCGCCGATATGATCGTAGCGGCCGCCGTTGGCAATGGCCTGGCCGACGCCGTCGGCAAAGGCGGCGAACACCAAGCCGGTGTGATAGTTGTAACCGCGCACCTCACTTAAATCGAAATACATCTGGGTCGCCGGGTAGCGCTGGGCGATCACCTCGGCGATCGCCTCAAGCTCGTCCACCGCCGCCAGGGCCTCCTCAGAAACCTCCTCAAAACAGCGGCGCGCCTCGGCCAAAATTTCTGGGCCACCGGCCAGGCGCGGCAGCTGCTTTAACAGTGCCGCCAGTTCGGGTGCCAGCTCAAGCTGGCCCAGCCACTGTTCAATTTCAGAGCTGGCTTTATGTTGTAACAGCTCAAAAAACTCGCCCTGCTGGGTCTCGTTTAAACCGGCCGCCTCGGCCACCGCGCGGTAGATACCGACATGGCCCAGATCGATATTGGCCTGCTTGAGGCCGGCCTGGTTCAGGGTTTCGAGCATCAGCGAAACCACTTCGATATCCGCATCCAGGCCGGCTTCGCCAAATAACTCAACCCCGGCTTGAATGGGGGAGCGGGTGGCCAGCGGCCCCTTGGGCTTGGCGTGCAGCACATGGCCGGCGTAGCAGAGCCGGCAGGGACCTTCGCGGCGCAAACTGTGGGCATCCATACGCGCAGTTTGGGGGGTGATATCGGCGCGAATACCGAGGGTGCGGCCGGTTAGCTGGTCGGTCATTTTAAAGGTCAGCAGGTCCAGATCCTGGCCCAGGCCAATCAGCAGCGAATCGGTGTATTCAATTAACGGCGGGATAACCTGGTCGTAACCCCAGCGGCGGTAGGTGTCGATTAAACGGCGGCGCAGAACTTCGATGGTGGCCGCCTGCTCGGGCAGCATCTCTTCGACCCCATCGGGCAGCAACCAGCGGTCGACATTGGCCGGACCAGTGCTCATGGTGAATTCCTTTGGCATTAATTGATGAGATACAACAGGCCAACGCCTGCCAGCATACAAACTAGGCCGGTGGTGCGAATATGTCGGTCGTCCACCTGGGCCAACTGGCTAACCAGGCTGCGCCAACGGCCGGGATTTAAAAACGGGATTATGCCCTCTAACACCAGTAGCAGGCACAGGGCCCTGGCCCAATCTTCCCACATGTTTTGCTCTCGTATACGGCTGGGGGCCATGGTGCTCAGATAAAAACCGCCGCGGCCCACACAAAAAAACCGGAGCGGGCTCCGGTTTTTGTGATTTTACCACCTTATACGCTTAGGGGCTATTATCGCGCCTTACCTTTGGAGTCATTCAAGAAGCGGAAAAAGTCGCTCTTGGGGTCCACCAACAGCATATCTTCCTTGCCCTTAAAGGCGGTTTTATAGGCATTAAGGCTGCGCACAAAGGCGTAGAAGTCGGGATCGTCATTGTAGGCATCGGCGTAGATAGCCGCCGCCTCGGCGTCGCCCTCACCGCGGATCAGCTCAGATTCGCGGTAGGCCTCGGCCTCTAACACCGCTTTTTGGCGGTCTGCGTCGGCGCGAATTACTTCGGCCTGCTCCTGACCCTTAGCGCGGTAGTCCCGGGCTTCCTTCTCACGTTCAGAGGTCATGCGGCGGTAGACCGAGTCACTCACCTCGTCAGGCAGGTCGATTTTCTTAACCCGCACATCGATCAGCTCAACGCCAATTTCCTGCTGCACAATATCATTGAGGCCACTGATCAAATCGGCCATCAACTCATCGCGCTGGCCACTGACCACCTCTTGCAGCGAGCGGCCACCGAACTGGTTACGCAAGCCTTCATTAACCCGCTGGGATAGCAGCCGAATGGCGGTAGCCTCATCACCACTGGTGGCCTGGTAGAAGATATCCACATTCTTAATGCGCCACTTGGCGAAGGAGTCCACCATCAGCGCTTTTTTCTCGATGGTGAAAATACGCTCTGGGGGCGAATCCAGGGTCAGAATGCGGCCGTCGAAGCGGCGCAGGCTGTTCATAAAGGGCACCTTAAAGCCTATGCCCGGTTTGAGGTCAGCTTTTTCGATGGCACCAAAGCGCAACATAACCGCGCGCTCGCGCTCGTCGATAATATAGAGGCTGCTAGAGACAATCAGCAGCACCAGGGCCATAGCGATCAGGCCGATTAAGGTCTTAGTATTCATTAGCGTGCCTCCCGACGACGACTGGCGGCTTCGCGGCGCAGCCTATCGATTACCCGCGCTTCAAGCTCGCGCATATCTTCTTGGCTTAAGCTCTGTAACGCCGGCGCTCGCCCGGCACTGCTGCCACCCTGAGCAATTTTATCCAGCGGCAGGTAGAGCATATTATTGCCACCTTCCACATCGATCATCACCTTGGAGCTATTGGCCATCACCTGCTCAACCGCATCTAAGTACATGCGTTCGCGGGTTACTTGGGGGGCCTTGTTGTATTCCACCAGCAGGTCGCTAAAGCGCTTGGCCTCACCCTTGGCCCGGCTCACCACCTCGGCCTTGTAGGCATTGGCCTCTTCCACCATGCGCTGGGCTTTACCGCGCGCCTCGGGGATAACGCCGTTGGCGTAGGTCTGGGCCTGGTTGACCGAGCGCTGCTCGTCCTCACGGGCTTTAATAACGTCGTCAAAGGCGTCTTTCACCTGAACCGGTGCATCCGCCTCTTCCAGGGTGACCTTACTCACCGCAATACCGGTGCGGTAGTTCTCGATATACTCCTGCAAACGCAGTTGTACATCCTGGGCAATTTTTTCCCGGCCTACGGTCAGCACATCATCCATGGTAGACGAACCCACCACGTGGCGCAGGGCCGAGTCGGTGGCCTGTTGCAGACTGGCATCCGGGCGGCGCACACGCAGGGCGTAGTTAACCGGGTCGGCAATATTGTATTGCACCGACAGTTTCACCTTAACCATGTTCTCGTCTTTGGTCAGCATGGTGGCCTGGGCCGAGTGGGTACGCTGACGGGTAACATTAACCCGAATCACCTTGTCCACCAGGGCTGGGGCAAAGGTTAAGCCGGGGGTAACCGTGCGGCTGTATTCGCCCAGGCGCAACACCACGCCGCGCTCTTGTTCGTCGACCTGATAGACACTGTGATAGAGATAGAAACCGGCCAATACCAACAGCACCAGCAGAAACATACCGCCGCCACCGCCGCCAGAGCTATTGCTGCCCCTATTGCCACCGCCGCCGAAGATACCATCGAGCTTGCCTTGCAGCTTCTTAAAGGCCTCGTCTAAATCCGGCGGGCCGTCGTTGTTTCTGCCTCCGCGGTTACCACCGCCCCAGGGGTCTTTATCGTTGCCACCCGGTTCATTCCAGGCCATAGTGCGTCTCCAATCGTGTGGCAGCGGCGCTACCAGTGTGTGAATAGGTGAATATAAGGCTCTGTCGAAATTTTACAAGAAACCTTACCCAACTTTAATGCTTAGGGCCGCAATTCTTACAGGCCTCATACTGGGCCTGGCTGATCTGCTCGGCCGCCAAAATCCGGTTTAAATCGGCCCGGGGCAGGCGCAGCTCCAAGCACACCTGTCCCTGCTCGTCGTAGTCTTCGGCCAATACCGCATTAACCGCGTAAAACTTGGCCCGCAAGCTGCCCGCATGGGCGCCCAGCTGGTGGCCAATGCACAGGGTCTCGTGCACCATATCGCGGCCGATACGCTCGGCGATAGCGCCAAACAACAACTCTACCCCCTCACCACTGTGGGCCGACAACCACACTGCCTGCGGGCGGCCCTGGTCATCCCGGTCCAGCCTCGGCGGTTGGCCCAGCAGGTCGATCTTATTCATGATTTTTAGCACCGGGATCTCGGCCGCGCCGATCTCCTCCAGCACTTCTTCCACCGCCTCGATATTGCGCTCGCGTTCCTCATCGGCGGCGTCAATCACATGCAGCAGCAAATCCGCATTGGCCGCCTCTTCCAGGGTGGCCCGAAAGGCCTCCACCAGTTTGTGCGGCAGGTGCGAGATAAAGCCCACGGTATCGGCCAGCACCGCCGCCCCCACATCGGGTAGCTCGATCCTGCGCATGGTCGGGTCGAGGGTGGCGAATAATTGATCTTGGGCGTACACCCCAGCGTCGGTAATGTGGTTAAACAGGGTAGATTTGCCGGCGTTGGTATAGCCCACCAAGGAGATGGTCGGCAGCTCGGCGCGCTGGCGCGAGCGGCGCCCCTGGTCGCGCTGCTTGCGCACTTTTTCCAGGCGTTTTTCAATCGCGCTGATGCGCCCGCGCAACAGCCGGCGGTCGGTTTCCAGCTGGGTTTCACCCGGGCCGCGCAGGCCGATACCACCCTTTTGTCGCTCCAGGTGGGTCCAACCGCGAATCAAACGGGTGGACATATGGCGCAACTGGGCCAGTTCCACCTGTAATTTACCCTCGTGGGTGCGGGCGCGCTGGGCGAAGATATCCAAAATCAGACCGGTGCGGTCGAGCACCCGGCACTCCAGCGCCGCTTCTAGGTTGCGCTCTTGGCTGGGGCTTAAGACATGGTTGAAGATCACCAACTGGGCGCCGTGGGCGCGCACCATCGCTTGCAGCTCTTCTAATTTACCGCTGCCGATAAAATAGTTGGGGGTCGGGCTGGTGCGCTGACCGGTCAGAAAATCAACAGGATCGCCGCCGGCGGATAACACCAGCTCTTCAAACTCGCGGGGATCGTCGGAATCTTCACTGCGGGATAGATCCAGGTGAACCAAAACCGCCAGTTCACCTGAATCGGGTCGATCAAAAAACAAAGGTACTTCCGGTACTCATCAAGGTGATTATGCTTCCTCACCTTCACCGGCGGCCGGGTTGAGCATTGGCACGCGCACGGGACGAGAGGGTACTACCGTAGAAATGGCGTGTTTATATACCATTTGGCTAACGGTGTTTTTTAACAACACAACAAACTGATCAAAAGACTCAACTTGGCCCTGCAACTTAATGCCGTTTACCAAGTAGATAGACACTGGAATGCGCTCTTTACGCAGCACATTCAGGTAAGGGTCTTGTAGGCTATGCCCCTTTGACATTGTTATTCTCCTTCAAAAAAATAAGCAAACAAACTTCCTGCTAAAACTCTCTACCGGACCGAGTGGAACGGGGATTTAGCCCAATAGAGGCAGAAACAAGCGTAATTCAGGCCCAAACGTACCGGGCCTTGACAACTGACATCCTAATTATATGTCCATTCCTGAAATAAATCCCATGGCTTGCTGGATTATTTCAGCTTTTGTCAATAATTGCCCGTCATCTTTGTCTATATAGATCCAGTTTAGTTCAGGCCAAGCGCGCAGCCAGGTCAGTTGACGCTTGGCCAGTTGACGCGTGGCCACTATCGCCTTCTCGATCGCATCAGTAAGTGTTAACTGACCCTCAAGGTGCTGCCAAAGCTGGCGATAGCCCACTGCACGAATGGATGGCAGGTCGATATGCAGGTCCCCACGGCGGTGTAAAGCGCGCACTTCTTCAAGCAAACCGGCCTCGATCATTGCGTTATAGCGCTGTTCGATGCGGCGGTGTAACAGGCTGCGATCGCGGGGGCCAATGGCCAATTGGCAAAGCTGATAGCGGTCGAAAAAGCCGCCACCACCCTGCTCATGTTGCTTGTGGCGCCACTCGGACATGGTGACACCACTGACTTTATAGACTTCCAGCGCGCGACTGAGGCGCTGGGAGTGATTGGGGTGTATCCGCTGGGCCGACTCTGGGTCTACCAGTGCCAGCTGCCGGTGCACCTCAGGCCAGCCCTCGGCCGTGGCCAGGGCTTCGATTTGCGCGCGCACCTGGGGGTCGGCCGGCGGCATATCCGCCAGACCTTCCAGCAGCGCCTTAAAATACAACATGGTACCACCGGCAAACAGGGGTAATTTGCCACGACTGACAATATCCGCTGCCAAGGCCTCAGCATCGCGCACAAAATCGGCGGCACTATAGGGCTCGGCCGGGTCGCGAATATCGATTAGGTGATGGGGCACTGCGGCCAACTCTTCAGCATTGGGCTTGGCCGAGCCGATATCCATACCGCGATAGACCAGGGCCGAATCGACACTGATAATTTCCAGCGGCATGCGCTCGGCCAGCGCCAGTGCCAAATCGGTCTTGCCCGAGGCGGTTGGCCCCATTAAAAGCAGGGCTTTAGGGCGCTCACCAAGGTTATTAGTAGCTAATTCACTCATCCGGCCATTATATCGACAATTTTAGTAAGCCCCAGTGTAATTTATATCGCCAAACGGTATGTCTAGGCCATAATCTTGAGCTACACTTATTACTATAGTTGTTACGCGGCTTAAATAATTTTTTATTATTTAAGCCGTTGTCTTTACAAGCATTATTGGTTTTTGTGATTGGTATTGTTAAAGATGGGATTTTTTGACTATATCCACTTGAGCAAGCCGATAATATGCCTCGCGGTTTTGGATCAAGCCAAGCCGCCGGGCAGTGACACGCCATCACTGGCCAAATTTACGGATGAGTTAGAGTCACCTATGCAGGTCTCACACTCTGTGGTACTCCATAGACCAAGTGCTTAAGGTGGCCATGAAGGCCCGCAACGCCCCTTATCAGGGTGCGGCTGCAAATTCGAGACCAAAGTCGCCAGCCAATTGGCGACAAGAGTAGATGCATGTTTATTAGCCTAAAATGGAAGGCCTCCCTAGCGGTTACTTTACTGCTGGTTTTTTTGTGTGGCCTGTTTTTCTACGACAACAGCCAACACAGCAACGGCCACAGCCAGCAGCAATTGGGCGGCCTCCATCGGCAGCATATCGATCTGTTTAGCGGCTTGGTGCAGCGCCAACAGCAGCAGCTGCAACAGCTAAGCACCTGGCTGCCCGAGAGCGCCAAACAACAGGGCGTGTCCAATCTCGACCAGATTATTGAGCAAAACTGGCTCTATCTGCAGGCCCAGTGGGGCTTAGAAGGCCTTAGTCTTTACGACAAAGACGGCAAATTACAGCACGCCTGGGGTAAATCTCTGCCCTTGCCTAAGGATACAATCAAACGCGCCTTAAGCCGTGGCCAGGCAGGCCCCAAGCTCAGCTGCAGCCAAACTTGCAGCCACTCGGCACTGGTGCCAGTTCTCGGTAGCGAAGGCCCACAACTGCTGCAGCTCGATACCCAGCTGGCACCACTGCTGAATGACTTCCGCCGTATCAGCAAAGCCGAAATCGGTATTATCAGCGCTGTCCCCAGCAGCAACAGTAGCACCGGTAGCAATTACGGCACCAACATCAGCGCCTGGAACCAGCGGCTTATCCACTTAACCCAGGAGCAGAATAC
>JAOXRV010000649.1 GCA_025800435.1 Cellvibrionaceae bacterium
GCTTGTATCGAAGAGATAAAACCTGGGGCGCCGTGGGAGCAGATGCAGGAAACATCGGTACGCATTATTACCCAAGGGTTGCTGGAACTAGGTATTTTGCAAGGAGCGCTGGATGAGCTGATAGCTCAAGAAGCTTACAAACCTTTTTATATGCACCGCTTGGGACACTGGCTGGGTATGGATGTTCACGATGTGGGTGACTATCGCGTCCATGGCGAGTGGCGTGAACTGGTGCCGGGTATGGTGATGACCGTTGAGCCGGGCATCTATATCAGCCCTGATAACGAAACGGTTGATCCAAAATGGCGTGGTATCGGTATCCGTATAGAAGACGACGTGGTCGTGACTAAGACAGGCTGCGATGTACTAACCCACGCTGTACCTAAAGAGATTGATGAGATCGAAGCCTTGATGGCGCAGGCCTAAACAACATGCAGAACCAGCAAACCGATTATGATCTGATTATTGTGGGTGGCGGCATGGTGGGCGCAAGCCTCGCCGCTGCTTTACTGCCACAAGCGAAGGCGTTGGATCTCTCCATTGCCATCATCGAAGCCGTACCGCTACCCAGCAGGGCGGCTGCGGAGTTCCAGCCAAGTTATGATGCGCGAGCCACGGCGTTGGCCTATGGTTCGCGGCTGATCTATGAGCAGATGGGTGTCTGGGATGCGCTCGCCAAAGGCGTTGCACCTATCGAGCAGATCCATGTGTCAGATAAAGGGCATTTTGGCGCGACGCGTTTAAACGCAAGCGAAGAGCGCGTCCCAGCGCTTGGGTATGTGATCGAGAACCATTGGCTCGGTCAGGTTTTACTGCGCCACATACAGACTCACGAGGCTGCCGATCATGTTGAGTTTCTGTGCCCCGCGACGGTGGAGAAGATCACACCAAATGCGCAGCAGATGTCGTTAACTCTGAAGCATGAAAGCGGCGAGCAGCAGCTCAGTGCGCAGCTCATCGTCTTGGCGGATGGCGGCCGCTCCACATTACGGGAGCAGTTAGGCATTGCTTACCAAGAAACAGCGTATGGCCAGCACGCCATTGTGGCTAACATCAGCCCTGATCGTGACCACCAAGGTGTGGCTTATGAGCGTTTTACCGATACCGGCCCAATGGCGCTATTGCCGTTGCAGCCGCAGGCAGGCATCGCGCGCTGTGGTCTGGTATGGACGGTATCTGATGCGCAGTTAGACGATATTCTGGCACTCGATGATGATGCATTCATGGCCGCTGTGCAGGAGCGCTTTGGCTATCGGGCAGGGCGTTTCATCAAGGTGGGAGAACGTGCCAGCTACCCGCTGAAGCTGACACTAGCAGACGAGCAGGTTCGCCAAGGGTTAGTGGTATTGGGGAACGCGGCTCATGCGCTGCACCCCATCGCAGGGCAAGGTTATAACTTGGCGCTGCGTGGCGTGGTTGATTTAGCCGATCACGTGATCGCAACCCGCAAGGCGCAGCAGCCGCTTGGCGGATTAAGCGGCTTACAGCAGTTCCATACGGCTCGCATGGCGGATCAGCAGCGCACCATCGGCTTGAGTGATAAAACGATGAAGCTGTTCTCGACGGCCAACCCCGCGTTAGCGCTCGGTCGAGATATGGGGTTACAGCTTTTGGATATATGCAGGCCGGCCAAAACGCTATTTGCACGCGGTGCGATGGGGTTGGATATTAAAGCGCCAAAGTTGAAGTAGGAGAGTTCGTTGTGAAGCATACAGACGTGGTGATTGTAGGTGGTGGCATGGTCGGCTTAGCCGCCGCGCTAGCACTGGCGGAAGCTGGTATCACCAGTGTGGTCTTAGAGCATGGCAGTGCGCCGCTACCAAACCCGTGTGAGGCTGCAATGCAGCAAAATGAGCACGGTTATGACGCACGCGTCAGCGCGCTCACGTGTGCTTCGCAAACCTTGTTAGAGGCTTTGGGTGTTTGGGATATCATGGCGAGCCTGCGTATCAGTCCGTATACCGAAATGGCGGTATGGGATGGCGTAGGTAGCGGTAATATTCACTTCTCTAGCCAAGATCTGCATGAAGCGGCATTGGGCCATATTGTTGAAAACCGGGTGACGGTGGCAGCACTGTTGACGCGGGCGGCGCAGAGTGAACA